>DASXUN010000010.1 GCA_036504815.1 Gemmatimonadaceae bacterium
ACGGGCGCGGCCTCAGCCGCGCCCCTCTGTTGTCTCTCTGTTGTTTCTCTGTCGTTTCTCTGTTGTCTGTCTGTTGTTTCTCTTTAGTACCTATAATGCTCCGCCTTGTACGGCCCCTCGACCGGCACCCCGATATACGCCGCCTGCTTCGCGGTCAGCGTCGTCAGGTGGACGCCCAGCTTGTCGAGGTGCAGGCGCGCCACCTTCTCGTCGAGCTTCTTGGGGAGCGTGTAGACCTTGCGCTCGTCATACTGGGTGCCGCTCACCGTCGGCTTGCCCTGCGCCGCCAGGTGCAGGTCGATCTGCGCCACCACCTGGTTGGTGAACGAGCAGCTCATCACGAAGCTGGGATGTCCCGTCGCGCAGCCGAGGTTCAGCAGGCGCCCCTCGGCGAGGATCAGCACCGAGTGGCCGTCGGGGAAGATCCACTCGTCGAACTGCGGCTTGATGTTGTTGCGCGTCATGCCCGGGTAGGTCTTCAACCCGGCCATGTCGATCTCGTTGTCGAAGTGGCCGATGTTGCCGACGATCGCCTTGTCCTTCATCTGCGCCATGTGCTCCACGGTGATGATGTCGAGGTTGCCCGTGGACGTGACGAAGATGTCGGCGGTCTTCACGACGTCGTCGAGCGTGGCCACCTGATAGCCTTCCATCGCCGCCTGCAGCGCGCAGATGGGGTCGATCTCGGTGATCACGACGCGCGCGCCCTGCCCGCGCAGCGCCTGCGCGCATCCCTTGCCGACGTCGCCGTAACCGAGCACCACCGCCACCTTGCCCGCGAGCATCACGTCGCTCGCGCGCAAAATGCCGTCGGTGAGCGAGTGCCGGCAGCCGTACAGGTTGTCGAACTTCGACTTCGTCACCGAGTCGTTGACGTTCACCGCCGGGAAGAGGAGCGTGCCGGCCTTCATCATCTCGTAGAGGCGGTGCACGCCGGTGGTCGTCTCCTCGGAGACGCCCTTCAGCCCGGCCGCGACCTTGGTCCAGCGCTGCGGGTTCTTCCTGAATTCGGCGGCGAGGAGGCCGAGAATGACGCCGTACTCTTCGCTGTCGCTCACCGGGTTGTGCGCCGGCACCTTGCCGGCGGCCTCGAACTCGACGCCCTTGTGCACCAGCAGCGTCGCGTCGCCGCCGTCATCCAGCAGCAGGCTCGGGCCCGAGCCATCCGGCCACATCAGCGCCTGCTCGGTGCACCACCAATACTCGTCGAGCGTCTCGCCCTTCCACGCGAAGACCGGCACGCCGCGCGGATGCTCGATGGTCCCGGTGGGACCGACGGCCACGGCCGCGGCCGCATGATCCTGCGTCGAGAAGATGTTGCACGACACCCAGCGCACGTCGGCACCGAGGGCGGAGAGCGTCTCGATGAGCACGGCGGTCTGCACCGTCATGTGCAGCGAACCCATGATCTTGGCGCCGGTGAGCGGCTTGCTCGCGCCATACTCCGCGCGCAGGGCCATCAGCCCCGGCATCTCGTACTCGGCGAGGCGGATTTCCTGGCGCCCCCACGCGGCAAGCGAGATGTCCTTGACCTTGAATGGCGTGCGGCCGGCATCAACTGCGGCCTCGAAAGGATGTGCGATGGTCGTCATAGAGCGAGCGGTTGGTTGGTGGGGAGGCGGAAGGATGGCGGAGGACGGATCACGGCGAACGGCTGACGGATGGCAGATGGCAGATGGCGGATGGCAGATGGCGGATGGCGGATGGCAGAACGCGCTAGCGACACTGCGCTACGGCCTCTTCCTCCGCGCCGGACTTACCGGCGTGGTGAGCACGGCGACAAACAGCGACGGACCCTTGGCGCCGGGAACGGCCGGCAGCGGCTGCACGCGCGTGGCAGCGAAACCGGCTGCGCACGCCCACTGTGTGAGCTGGGCACCGTCCACGCCGAGCCAGAGGTGGCCCATCGTCTGGCGGTAATCCTCGTGCTCGTGCGGCAGCATGTCCACGATGAGCGCCTTGCCGCCAGGCCGCAACACGCGGTGCGCCTCGGCGAGTGCGGGTACCGGATCGGCCACGTAGGGCAGGACGAGCGAAAGCACCGCCACGTCCACCGATCGCGTGTCGAGCGGCAGCGCCTCGAGCGTGCCCGGGCGCACCTCGGCGTTTTCCACGGCGTGCAGCCGGGCGCGCGCCGCGCGCAGCATGGCCGAGGACTCGTCCACGCCGATGACGCGCTGCACGAACGGCGCGATCGCCTCGGCCAGCTGGCCCGTGCCGCAGCCCAGGTCGGCGACGGTCCACGAGGCGTCGAGCAGGCCCAGCAGCGCGTAGAGTTCGGGACGCGCGCCGAAGAGTTCGCTGCGCATGCGATCCCATTGCCCGGCCGCCGATGCGAAGAACTCCTGCGACTTCACGTGACGCCGCGAGAGCACCTCGTGGACACGCGCGAGGTCGCGCTGCGACGCCGGATGCCGCACCACCTCGTCGCGCACCGAATGCCACAGGCGGCGCGCCCCCGCGTCCAGCTCGCGTCCGGCCATCCGGTAGCGGTTGCTCGGCCCCGCCTCTCGCGACGCCACCCAGCCGGCGTCGGCGAGCACCTTGAGATGGCGGCTCACCGTGGACTGCGGGAGCTGCAGGACATCCTGCAGCTCGCCGACGGTCAGCTCGTGCCGCTCGAGACAGGCGAGCAGCCGCGCGCGGGTGGCGTCGGAAATGGCGGCGAGGCGGTCAAAGACCGCAGGCGTGTCGAGGGTACTCATCCGTATATCCGGATAATAGAATGGAAGCTGGGGCCCGTCAAGCACCCATCCATACCGCAGCACCCCCCTACCCCGTGCACCCCACCGTGCCCGTGCCCCTGCCCTTAGAAGGGCCTGGCCCTCCGATACACCCTGACGTAATCGATGTCGTGGTACTGCGGGAATCGCGTCGTCGCATCCGGATTCCCCGGCCAGCCGCCGCCCACCGCCGTGTTGAGGATCAGGTAGTGCGGCGTGTGCGGAACGCCCGTCGCCGTCGCGTGCATCAGGTGGCCATCGATGTACCAGCGCAGCGAGTCGGACTCCCACTCGAGCACGTAGAGGTGGAAGTCGGCCGAGTAGTCGGCGTCGCCGCGCCACGTCCCCGACGTGGACTTCTTCTCCCCCTTGAACGTCGTGTAGTGCAGCGTTCCATAGAGCACGTTGGGCTCGTGGCCGAGGTACTCCATGATGTCGATCTCGCTGTACCACGGGCGTTCCTCGGGGATCAGGCGCTCGCGCCCCTCGGCGACCTCGCGCTGCATCAGCGCTTCCATTGGCCAGTTCCGGTTCTGCGGATAGAGCCAGTGGGCGGGCCACAGGCCCTTGCCCACGGGAAGCTTCGCCCGAATCTCGAAGCGGCCGTAGATGGGGGCGAACTTCCCGCGCGTGTCCAGGCGACCGCTGGTGTACTTCATCGTGCCGTAGGCCCGCTCCCGGCTGCGGATGCGCAGCGCGCCCCGCTCGAGGTACACTTCGTCGGGAAGGTAGTACTGGAGTTCGTCGTGCTTGCTCTGTTCGCGCAGCAACACGTTCCAGCGGGTCGTGTCGAGGGAGCGTCCATTGAACTCGTCGCGCCAGACGAGCGTCCAGCCGGCGGGTGCGGACGGCGCCGGCGCGGCCGAGCGTGCGGGGGCCGCGGAAGACGCAGCGGGTTTCGCCGGAGCGGCGGTCCGTCCCTGGGCCGGGAGGGTGACGGGAGCGAGGAGCCAAGCCAGCACGAGGGCGGTGCGGAACTTCATAACGTCGTCCGGGTCAGGTAGTCTTCGTGAGGCCGGGGGGAACGCGTCCCCTAACCTTAGACGTTTCTTTCGGTCAGGGCGAGCGCCCGTGGGGTGCACGCCGCCGAATGTCACCGTGTGGAGGAGTCTTGTCGTGACCCCCTGGGTCCAGCGCCTGCTGATCGCCAACGTCGCCGCCTTCTTCGTGCAGCTGACCGCACCGAGCCTGATGGAGCCGCTGGTCTTCGTCCCGATGCTCGTCTTCACGCATCCGTGGACGATCGTCACGTACATGTTCCTGCACGGCGGCTTCACGCACCTGCTCTTCAACATGCTCGGGCTGTATTTCTTCGGCCCGCGCATCGAGGCGCGGCTCGGCGGCCAGCGCTTCCTCACGCTGTACTTCGTGGCGGGGATCAGCGGCGCGCTCCTCTCGTTCGTCTTCGCGCCGTACGCCGGCGTCATTGGCGCGTCGGCCGGAATCTTCGGCATCATGCTCGCCTTCGCGCATTTCTGGCCGCGCGAGCAGATCTACATCTGGGGCATCCTCCCCCTCGAGGCGCGCTGGCTCGTGGTGATCACCACGGTGCTGGCCATCTGGAGCGGCATGGGCGGCTCGCGCAGCGGCGCCGCCGACTTCGCGCACCTCGGCGGCTACGCCGGCGCCTTCCTCTACCTGCGTTTCATCCGGTGGGGATCCGCCGCCGCGCGGTTCAAGAAGAAGGCCGAGGGCGCCGGCCGGGTGGTGGGCGCCATCGGCGATGTCCGCCGCGTCGACGTCTCCAAGGTCCACGAGGTCAACCGCGACGAGGTGAACCGGATCCTCGACAAGATCAGCGCCACGGGGCTCGGCAGCCTCACCGATCAGGAACGCGTCTTCCTGTTGCACTTTGTCCCCATGGATGATAGGCAGTAACGACAGAGTACGACGGAGTACGACAGAGTACGACAGAGTACGACAGAGGGGAGGATCCGCGTGCAGCGGTCCTCCCCTTTCGGCTGAGCACAGTGCGCTACCGTGGTGCTCTGTGCCACTCTGTCGTACTCTGTCGTACTCTGTCGTACTCTGTCGTACTCTGTCGTACTCCGCCTCTAGGCGTACGAGAAAATCATCGCGTACAGGATCCCGATCACGATCAGCGTGCCGAGCGCCAGCGCGGTCCAGGCGAAGAAGCGAATCGCGCGGATCACGATGGGCTGGTAGGGCACCACGAGGTGTTCCTCCAGCTTGCCCGTGCGGACCAGCTCGGCGTACTCGTCCGGCTTGTCGTGCTCCAGCTCCTCCACCGTCATGCGCCCCGTGAAGACCACGAGGTCCATGGGGAACTTCTCCGGCCGCAGGTGCGTGTTGAAGAAGTGGATGGTGAAGATGAAGCCCGTGGCCAGGAGCGCCTCGTCGCTGTGCACGATCGTGGCGACGTTGATGAACCAGCCGGGGAGGAAGCGCGAGAAGAAGGTCGGGAACCAGAGCGTGAGCCCGGTGGAGCCGATGACGAAGATGCCCCAGAACACGGCGAAGTAGTCGAACTTCTCCCAGTAGGTCCACCGGCCGTACGCCGGCCGCTTGCCCTTGCCAAGGAACCACTTCACCGAGCCGATCAGCTCCATGAGGTCGCGCTTGTTGAACATCATCGACCCGGGGCCGAGCACCAGGTCCTTCCAGCTCGTGCCATCGCGCTGCTTGCGCTTCACGAGGTCGACCAGGTGCGTCACGAAGACGATCACCATGATCACCGCCGCGAAGCGATGGATGAAGCCCGCCGACTCGAAGCCGCCCAGCGTGCGCGACACGAACGCCGCCCACTGGGTGTACGAGAACTTCAGGGTCATGCCGGTGAGCGCCAGGCTGATGAAGCTGACGATCATCGCAATGTGCAGCATGCGGTTGAGCCGCGAGAACCGCTCGTATTCGAGTTCGCCTTCCTGGGCCGCCGGATGCCGCCCGAACTCCTGGCGCATCTTGAGCGCGCGCGGCAGCCACATGAGCGTGTGCGCGCCGCCGACGGTGAAGGTGACGACCAGCAGCGAGGTCATCCCCCAGAAGACCCAGAAGAGCACCGGGTACTTGTGGAGGTCGTGGTGCGTGACGTGGGTCAGGTAGCCGGCGAAGCGCCGGTTGGCGCCCGCGTGGCACTTCTGGCACGTCTGCACCACGTTCTGCCGGCTGAGCTTCGACCGCACGTCGTCCACGCGCAGGATGTCGTGCGAGCCGTGGCAGTCGTAGCACTGCGCCGTCTTGGTGTAGCCCAGCCGCGAGACCTTGCCGTGGTACGTCTCGAAGTACGACTCGGTGATGTCCTTATGGCAGGTGCCGCACTGCCCCATGATCTTGAGCTTGAACCCTTCGGCGTCGGTGCGCCCGATGGTGTGCGCCGAGTGGCAATCCTCGCAGACGGGGAGCTTCTGGTCGGTCTTGGTGACCAGTTCCGAGTGCACGCTGCGGGCGAACTGCTTGGCGATCCCCTCGTGGCAGCGTCCGCAGGTCTGCGGCAGGTTGTGGCGGTTGACGCTCGAAGTGGTGCTGTCGTGCGGGAGCACGCTGTGCGCGGTGTGGCAGCTGGTGCACGTCGCGGTGACGACGAGCCCGCTCTCCAGCAGCCCCTTGCCGTGGATGCTCTCGGCGTAGTTCTCGATGATCTGCTTTTCCGCGCCCCGGTAGTGGAGCGCGGCCTTCTGTCCGGTGCGGTGGCACTGGCCGCAGAGCGTCGGGATCTGGGTCGGGAAGATGGGCGACTGCGGGTTGGCCTTGCCCAGCACGCCGTGCGTGCCGTGGCACTGCTTGCACGATGGCCCGTTCGGGTCCTTCCGGGCCTCGAGCTGGCCGTGCGTGCTGACGCGGTAGAGGTCGCCGACCTCGGCGTGGCACGACGCGCAGTTGACCTTCGCGGTGATCGTCTCGCAGGGGCGCAGGCGCGAGGGCGAGACGCCGGTGTGGCACTGGCTGCAGCGGATCTTGTTGTGGATCGAGTTGGACAGCGAATCGAGCTTGACGCGCAGGGTGCGCCCGTCCTTGGACGCCCGGATCCCCTCCTGCTCATGGCACCGCAGGCAGTCGCGGTCGGCCATCCCCTGGTCGTAGAAGACGCGGCGGGCCTTGTGCGGCTCGTGGCAGTCCACGCAGGCCGGCAGGACGTGCCGCTCGCGCTCCCAGAGCCTGCCTTCGATGATCTTGCGGTGCACGTTCTCGATCGCGGCGTGGCAGGTGGAGCAGGTGGCCGCGATGTTGGCGCGCGCAATGGACGACTTCGGGTCGGTGTGCTTGCGGATCGAGTGCGCCGTGTGGCACGAGACGCACGTCGCGGCGACGGTGAGTCCCTTCGTCATCAGGGCCTCGCCGTGGATCGACTCCGTGTAGTTGTTGATGATGTTCGACTGGTGGATCGTGCGTTCCTTCTGCACGCGCCCGCCCTCGGAGTGGCACCGCCCGCACAGGTACGGGATGCGCGACGGCTGCACCGGCGACCGCGGGTCGCTGCGCCGCACCATCTCGTGGTTGCCGTGGCAGCTGCTGCACTTCGGCGCCAGCGGGTCGCCGCGCGCGATGGCCTTGCCGTGCAGCGACCCGTCGTGCTGCACCTGCTCCGCTTCGTGGCAGCTGCGGCACTGGGCCGGCTTCAGCGTCTCGTCGTGGGGGAGTTCCTTCCCCTTGAGGTCGGCGTGGCAGTCGGTGCAGCTCGTCTTGCCGTGCACCGAGCCCTTGAACTTCGTCTCGTCCACGAAGAGCGACACCGTCCGGCCGTCGCGCTTCTTGGTGAGCCCCTTGTCGTTGTGGCAGGAGAGGCAGTCGTCGTTCCCCTGCGCCAGCGCCCGCGTGCCGCCCCCCGCGAGCAGGAGCAGCGCGCATGCGAGCAGGCCGGCGCGGAGCGCGGCCCTCAGTCTGGTCATGGCACGGCCTTCATGCGGCTCGGTCTCTCGGCTACGCGGGCTTCACGCCCGGTTCGTCATCATCCTCGTCCTCGACGGCCTGGGCGCGGAGCTGCGAGAGCTCCAGCGGGTGCTCGTCGAGCATCTCGCGCTCGGTGAGCGTCCCCTTCCAGAACGCGAGGTTGATGGGATAGATGTCGGGGTTGAAGATCACGAAGTAGATGTGCCAGACGAGGATGGCGAGCGTCGCCAGCCACGCTTCGTAGTAGTGCACCGTGCGGGCAATGTCCCAGCCGAGCTTGGTCAGCAGGTTCATGAACGTGTTGTCGAACCACAGGATGATGCCCGTGGCGCCCATCACGATGTTGCCCCACACCAGCGCCCAGTACTCGCTCTTCTCGATGTAGCTGAAGCGCCCGAACTTTGGCCGCACCGACGACCAGCCCAGGTTGTACTTCACCATGTCGATGGCGTCGAACAGGTCCTGCGGCACCGGGAACAGGTCCTTGACCAGCTGCCGGCCGCGCGGGACGAAGGCGAGGTAGTACACGTGGTAGACGCTCGCCACCAGCATGATCACGCCGGCGATGCGGTGCACCAGGCTGCGCAGGTCGAAGACGCCCGGGAGGTTCCGGTGCAGCGGCGCCACCCACCACGCCTCGGGGAACTTGAGCGCGAAGCCGGTGATCACCAGCGTGACGAAGCTGATGACCAGCGTGGCATGCTGCAGCCGCTCGTTGAGCGACATGCGCAGGTACAGCGTGTGGCCGCCATGCTCGGCGTCAATCAGCCCGCGGCGCACCTTGAGGTTGTGCTTCGACTTCTTGATGAAGTCGAGCAGGTTGTGCACCAGCATGCCGCCGATGATCAGCGCGATGAGGATGATGTAGCCCATCGCCACCCAGTACAGGATCGGTTCCTGCTCCTGGGTGAGCGTGATGTGCACCGAGCCCTGCGCAAAGCGCTCGCTCGCGCCCGGATGGCACCGGCCGCACGTGACCTTGAGGTTCGCCTTGCTGACGCGCGACGTCGAATCGGAGGACGGCTTGATGTCGTGTCCGCCGTGGCAGCTGGCGCAGTTGGCGACCGAGAGCGAGCCGCCGCGGCTCGCGAGTCCGTGGTAGCTGTCGGTGAACGTCTTGAAGCGATCGCTGCGCAGCCCGTACTTGGCCGAGAGCGCGACCGACGCGTGGCAGGGCTGGCAGACCTGCGCCGAGACGTTGGTGGGCGCCGTGCGCGACTTGGGATCCTTCTTGCCGAGGATCGTGTGCTCGCCATGGCACGAGGTGCAGACCGGGGAGTCGTCGTTCCCCTTGGCCGCCTCGACCCCGTGCACGCTCGTCTTGTAGACCGCGGCGATCTGCGTATGGCACTTGCCGCAGGTGTTCGGGATGTTCTGGCGGGCCACGAACGACGAGTTGTCGGAGCCGCGCTTCATGTCGTGGCTGCCGTGGCAGCTCACGCAGTTCGCGGCGTCGGCCATCCCCCTCTTCTCGAGCGCCTGGCCGTGCACGCTGTTGTCGTAGCCCGCGATGAAGCCGGCCGTCGGCGAGGTGCGCGCCCGCACGTCCGCGTTGTCGAGATGGCAGCCGAAGCAGAGCTTGTTCTGGTTCAGCTTCACCGTGAGCGAATCGGCGCTTCCGAAGACAAAGCCGACGCCGCGATGGCAGGTGAGGCAAGTCGGGGCGCCCTTGACGCCCTTCGCCAGGGCCTGGCCGTGCGCCGACGACGGGAAGTGCTCCGCCGCCTTCTGGTGGCACTGCCCGCAGTCCTGCGTCAGGCGCTCCCGGGAGAAGGGGGCGCCGGGCGTCTTCGGCGAGGCGACGTTGTGCCGGCCGTGGCAGGTCTGGCAGAGGGTCTTGGGCAGCTTCCCCTGCGAGACGGCCCGGTTGAGCTCGGGATGGAACGGGTGCTTGAGCGCCGCCTTGCCGTGGCAGCGCGCGCAGTTGACCGGCGTGATCTCGGCCTTGTGCGGCAGCTCCTCGGGGTTGAACCCGACGTGGCAGGAGACGCAGGCGAGCTTCTCGTGCGTGGACTTGTTGAGGATCTTCTCGTCCACGAACAGCGAGATCGTCTTCTTGTTCGCGCCCTCTTTGGTGAGGGTCTTGTCGTTATGACACTGCAGGCAGTCCTCGCGCGTCTGCGCGAGGGCTGCCTGGGCACCCAGTTGAGTGAAGGTTCCGAGCACGAGGAACAGGACAAACAGACGGCGAATCATATGCTGGCTCTTCTCTCAACTGGGCGGGGTGGGGGGAGACTGAAGCCGCTTACGCGGCCGGCTTCTTGTGCGCGATTTCCTTCCAGCGCTCGTCGAAGTTGAACGGCTTGTTCGTCGGGCTCTTCTCGTTGTGGCAGGTCTTGCACATGGCTTCGATCGCGGCCTTGTCGGCCCACGCCGCGAGCCCGCCCTTCACCGCGAGATCCTTCGCCTTCATCGTCGCCATCGCCTTGTAGCCCGAGCCGGCGCCGTGGCAGCTCTCGCACTGCACGCCCTGCTTCGGATCAGCCGCATCCGGGCCGCCCTTGATCGTGTGGCACTCGAGGCACTCGGGCGACTCGGCCGCCGGCTTGGCCAGCCCCTTCGCCTTCGCAATCTCGTTCGCCTTGTCGGTCGTCAGCGTCGTGAAGGCGCCGGCGTGCTTCGACTTCTCCCAGATGGCGAGCTGCAGTCCCTGCTTCTCCGACTTGTGGCACATCGTGCAGCCCTTCACGCCGACATACGTGTTCTGTGCGCCGGCGACGCTGGGCACCACGACGGCCGCGGCGATCAACGCCAGAAGACCAAACGTGCGCTTCATGTAGTGCTCCCCTTGTTCGTCCTGCCGTGAACGATGAACCGAGCGTCCTGCTACTTCTTTGTACCCACCTCGGTTGCGAAGAAATCTCAACATCTGCACAGCTGTGTGAAATCCAGATAATGCGGTCTCTACGTACGGGAATCCCCCACAGCCGTGCGGGGGGAATTCCGAAGCGAAAAAAGGGGATGCTTCTGCCTGTGCAACGGGCACTACGTAGGCAATATTGCCGATCAGCTCGTCGGCTTTTGCGCGACCACCCAGGAGCTCATCGCCTATGCGTTCCAAACTGCCCGCATCGTTCACGAATCCGATCACGCTCCTCGGCGTCTCCATCACGTCGATCTGCTTCGTGATCATCGGATTCCTCGCGATCAACGAGTGGCTGGCGAAGGATCCGAGCCCCTACGTCGGCGTGCTCGCATACATCATCGTGCCGGGCATTCTGCTGTTTGGCGTGGCCGTGGCAGTCTTCGGCATCCTGCGCGAGAACCGGCTGATCAAGCTCGGCAGGCACAAGGAACGCCACTTCCCCTCCATCGACCTCGCGAACCCGCAGCACCAGTCGGGGATCGCGATTGTCTTCGTGCTCGGCAGCATCCTCGTGCTGGCGACGGGCGTCGGCAGCTTCAAGGCCTACCACGCGATGGAGTCCGACAAGTTCTGCGGCACGAGCTGCCACACGCCGATGGAGCCGGAGTACACCGCCTACCAGAACGGGCCGCACGCGCGCGTCGGCTGCGTGAAGTGCCATATCGGCTCGGGCGCCGGCTGGTTCGTGAAGTCGAAGCTGTCGGGGAGCTACCAGCTCTACTCGGTGGCGTTCAACAAATTCCCGCGTCCCATCGAGACGCCGATTCACAACCTGCGCCCGGCGCAACAGACCTGCGAGCAGTGCCACTGGCCGAGCCAGTTCTTCAGCCAGAAGCTGATGCGCCAGACGTATTTCCAGTCGGTCGGCAAGGAGAACGTGAAGTCCACCATCGACCTGCTCATCAAGGTCGGCGGCGGCAACAAGGAAGCGGGACCGACGTCCGGCATCCACTGGCACATGAACATCCGGAACAAGGTCTACTACGTCGCCACGGACGATCGCCGGCAGATCATCCCGTGGGTCAAGAGCGTGGGGCCGGACGGCACGGAGCGGATCTTCAAGAGCACCGAGCTCGCCTTCACGCCGGCGGATTCGGCCCGGGGCGAGAGCCGCCGCATGGACTGCGTCGACTGCCACAACCGTCCAGCGCACCAGTATCGCAATCCGTCGCGCATGGTCAACCACCTGATGACGCTCGGCTGGATCGACCCCGAGCTGCCCAGCGCGAAGGACCTGGCCGTGCACGTGCTCGAGGAGTCGTACTCGACCGCCGCCATCGGCAAGGACAGCATCCGCACCGCGATCACCGAGTATTACCAGGCGAACTTCCCGGCCCTGCTCCAGACGAAGCCGGCGCAGATCGAGCGGATGATCACCGAGGTGCAGAACCTCTTCGCGAAGAACTACTTCCCCTCGATGCGGGCCGACTGGAAGAACTTCCCCGACAACATCGGGCACATGTACTTCCTGGGCTGCTTCCGCTGCCACGACGGCAAGCACGTGGACCAGAACGGCAAGGTGCTCACGAAGGACTGCAACACCTGCCACTCCATCATTGGACAGCAGGTGGCGGGCAAGCCGGCGCAGACGTCCATCGAGGGGCTCAAGTACATCCATCCGGTGGACATCGGCAACGACTGGCAGGACGGGCCGTGCGCCGACTGCCACAACACGCCGCCGGCGGAGAAGGAAGGCAAGAAAGAGAAGGTGAAGGCCGTGAGCCTGCGCCCCACGCCGTAGGCCGCACCACCGCATCGCGTCAACAGGCTGTACTCGCTGGCCATAGCCGGACGGCCGGGTCCATGCGGGCCCGGCCCGCTGCTGACGGGGCGTTCACGCGCCCCGTTGGACGGTCCGTTCGCTGCTGTCCGACGGAGGAAGCGCGATGACGCATGCAGGCCCGCAGCTGCCGGACCCCGATCTCGTCGCGACCGTTCGGTCGCTCGAGCGGCGCCTCGCGCGGCTCGAGACGCACTGTGCCCTGCCACCGCTCGACGCGGCGACCCCGGATGGCGACGCGTCCGATATCGCGTTAGCTGATGACGCAAGTGTCTCGTCGGGCGCGCCGACAATCGCGAGCGAGCCGGACTTCGAGTTCGTCGTGGGACAGAACTGGCTGGCCAGCGTCGGCATTCTCGTGCTTGCGTGCGGGGTCGGCCTCACGCTGCTGCTCCCCTTCCCCGGCCTGCCGTCCTGGCTGCCGTCAGCGGCGGGCGCGGCCATCGCGCTGACGCTCGCGGCGCTCGGATTCCGCTGGCACCGCACGTTCGAGCTCGTGGCCGGCTACTTCCGCGGCGCCGGCATGGCGCTGCTCTACTTCTCCATCCTGCGGCTCTACTTCTTCGGCGCCGAGCATGCGCTGTCGATCGACGGCAATGCCGGACGATTGCTGCTGCTGGCCATCGCCGTGGCCAACGTGGCCGGCGCGATGTACCGCCGCTCCGCCTGGCTGATGGCGCTCGCCATCGTGACGGGCGGCGTGACGGTGCTCGCCATCGGCGCGTCGTGGCTGCTGCTGGCGGGGACGGCGCTGCTGCTCGCGACCGGGGCATGGGCCGTGGTGGCGTGGGAATGGCCGTGGTTGCAGATCGTGCTCATCCCGGCCGGGTACCTCACCTTCGGATTGTGGCTCATCAACCGGCCGTGGCAGGGGCGCGCCGTGGCGCTCGAGACGAGGCCGACGGCCGCCGTCTTCTTCGTGCTGCTCTACGCCCTCATCAACGCGATGGCGTCGTACCGCCGGCGCACGCGCGGCGAGGAAGACCTGGCCACGATCCTCGCCGTGCTGCTGAACTGCGGACTCGGCTATGCGCTATTCACGCTCGCGACGCTTGGCGCCGACCGCGCGCTCTTTGGCCCGGCGCATCTGGCGGCGACGGCCGCCTTCCTGGGACTCGGACTCGCCTTCTGGCAGAGCGAGGCAAGCCAGATCCCGACCTTCTTCTACGCGATGACCGGGTATCTGGCGCTCACGGTGGCGCTGGCGCGGATGGTGCCGGTTCCGAATCTCTTCATCTGGCTCTCGGGGCAGAGCCTGGTGGTGGTCGCCACCGCGCTCTGGTTCCGCTCGAAGCTGATCGTCCTCGGCAACTTCTTCGTCTACCTAGGCATTGTCTTCGCGTATGTCCTCGTCGCCGATCGGGAGACGGGGATCAGCATTGGATTCGGCATCGTGGCGCTGCTGACGGCGCGCATCCTGCACTGGCAGGCGGAGCGGCTGGACTTGAAGACGGAACTGATGCGCAACGCCTACCTCGCGAGCGCCTTCGTGATCTTCCCATACGCGCTCTACCACCTGGTGTCGCGCGCGTGGGTCCCGGTGTCGTGGGTGGCGATTGCCCTCGCGTACTATGCGATGAACCTGATTGTGCGCAGCCCCAAGTACCGCTGGATGGGACACTGCACGCTGCTGCTGACCGCGCTGTACATGATCGTGGTGGGGATCTTCCAACTCTCGCCGGCATACCGGATTGCGTCATTCCTGGTGCTGGGCACCGTGCTGCTCGCGGTCTCGCTCATCTTCACGATGGCGCGGGCCCGCCGGCGCGGGACCACGCCGGAGCAGGCGTAGCTTCGCCCGGGGGCCGCCGTTTACATTCAGGACGCTGGACCAGCAGGACTCAACTCGAACATTCCAGGAGTGCTTGGCATGCGTGGCGCCCTTACCCTGCTGCTGGCGGCCGTCGTCGCCGGCTGCTATTCGTCGGACAAGAACGCGGACGCCGAGAAGGTGCCGCTCAATCAGGCGCCAGCGGCGCCGGGCGCCGCGGCCGCCGACGCGGCCGCGCCGGCCGGCGCGCTCGCCGGCCCGGTGCTCGAGAAGCTCGATGCGCCGCCGTACAGCTACCTGAAGGTGAAGACCACGCAGGGCGAAACGTGGGCGGCCGTGCCGCAGACGAAGGTCGCCAAGGGCGAGACCGTCCGCGTGTACAATCCGATGCTGATGACGAAGTTCGAATCGAAGTCGCTCAAGCGCACCTTCGACGAGATCTACTTCGGCACGCTGACGCCCGACGGCAGTGATGCCGCCGCCAACGGCGCCGGCGCGGCCGCGCCGATGGGCGGCGCGGCGGGCGCGAATCCGCACGCCGGCGTGCCGGCGACGGCCGCCGAGCCGGTGACGGTGGGCAAGGTGGAGAAGGCCACGGGACCCGACGCCTACACCATCGCCGAAGCGTTCGCCAAGAAGGACGCGCTGGCCGGCAAGGTGGTGAGCATCCGCGGCACCGTCGTGAAGTACAATGCGCAGGTGATGGGGAAGAACTGGATCCACCTGCAGGACGGCAGCGGCGACGCGGCGAAGGCGACGAACGACATCACCGTGACCACGATGGACGAGACGGCCAAGGGAAAGACGATCACCATCCGCGGGACGGTGAAGACGAGCAAGGACTTCGGCGCGGGCTACAAGTACGCGGTCATCGTGGAAGATGCGAAGATCGTGAAGCCGTAAGCGGCGGCGATCCGGCCGTGCACGAACGGGCGCCTTTCGGGGCGCCCGTTTTGCTTTCGGCTGACTTCTTTCACCACGGAGACACGGAGGACTGCCTGAGGGCCACGGAGGACCTGCAAGTGCTTGGAGCAACCGCACGCGCCTCGCAGCGTACTGCTTGGCGCGCCGTCGTGACCCCCAGTTGTGGTAGTTCTCCGTGGCCCTCAGGTCGTGCTCCGTGCCTCCGTGGTGAAGAAATCCGCCGAAGCCGCTACGGAGCCAGCCGCTCGATCACCCAGCGCCCGTCATGCCGCGTGTACTGGAACCGGTCGTGCAGGCGGTTGATGCGCCCCTGCCAGAACTCGAACGTCTCGGGGATGACGCGATAGCCGCCCCAGAACGACGGGAGGGGAATCTTGCCGTCGGCAAACTTGCGCTTCATCTCGTCCCATTTCATCTCGAGCAATTGCCGCGACGAGATGACGGAACTTTGCGGCGAGGCCCACGCCGCCAGCTGACTGCCGACGGGCCGCGTGAGGAAGTACGCCGTCGCATCCGCCACCGAGACCCGCTCGACGGGACCGGTGATGAGGACCTGACGCTCGAGCGCCACCCACGGGAAGAGCAGCGCCGCGTGCGGATTCTCCGCGAGCTGCTTCGCCTTGCGACTCTCGAGGTTCGTGAAGAAGACGAAGCCGCGCCGGTCGTACTGCTTGAGCAGCACCGTGCGCGCCACCGGGCGGCCGTCGCGCCCGGCCGTGGCGAGCGACATCGCATTCGGCTCGGGAATGCCCGACTGGCATGCCTGGTCGAACCAGGCGCGGAACTGTTCCACCGGATCGTCGTGCAGTTCCTCGCGGGACACGCCCACGGTGGAGTACTGCTTGCGCATGTCGGCGAGGTTCATGAAGCGAGGTGTGAGAGTGGCTCCCTGAAGCTAACGCTCGACGACCGCCGCGCGCAGCGCCGTCGTGAACGCGTGCAACTTGGCGGCGTCCAGGGCGCCGCCGGTGCGAACGCCCGAGCAGATGTCGATGCCCGCGGGGCGCACCTCCCGCACCGCTCGCGCGACGTTGTCCGCACGCAACCCGCCTGCCAGGAAGACCTGCCGCGGGGCGACAGCGCGCACCAGCTCGGCGCTCACCGACCAATCGTGCGTGCGTCCGGTGCCGCCGAGTTCGCGCACGGCGCCCGCGGGGTTGCCCGAATCCAGGAGCAGGGCGTCGGCGTCTTCGGCGAGTGCCAGCGCCGTCTCGATGGCCTCGGGTCCGCGCACGTGAATGACCGGAACGAGCGACACGCCCGGCAGCAGCGCGCGCAGGGCGCGCACGGCCTGCGGCGTCGGCGTGTCCACCAATTGCACGGTATCGGTGCCGGCCTCGCGCACCTGTGGCGCGATTTCCGCCGGATCGGTGCGGCTGGTCAGGAGAAATCGCCGCGCACGTCCCGCCATCGCGCGGGCGATCACGCGAATGTCGAGGTCGGGAATCGGGCCGGGACCGCTCGGCATGGCCGACACCAGGCCGAGCGCGGTGGCGCCATGGGCAAGGGCAAGCTCGGCTTCCTGCACCGAGGCGATGCAGCAGATCTTCAGCTCCATCACGGCCGTCCGGGGCGAAGGCCTGCCGCGCGGTGCATGCCGCTACTCCGCGCGCTCGAGCGCGAGCGTCGATCCGCGCAGCGCGTCACCGACGTAGCAGTGCATGCCCATCGCGGTCAGGCCGGCATCGCGAAAGGCATGCCGGTACCAGTCCGGCGTCCGGTGATGCCAGTGCCGCTTGTCGCCCTCGAGTTCGTCGCCGCTCGTGAAGGCCTCGAGGTAGGCGACGCCAGCGAGCAGTCCGGCGACGGCGCGCAGCCCCGGTCCGAGTTCCTCGGCGGGGATGTACTGCAGCACGTCGCAGCAGACGATCACGTCGAAGCGTTCGGTGAGGCCCAGTTGTCCCAACGTGCCCAACGTCCCGGTGCGAATGCCGCGCGTGCGCCCGAAGCGCGCGACGGCGTACTCACTGGAGTCGATCCCCACGTACTCGGCCTTGGGACGCTCGTCGAGGAAATGCGACCGCCAGGCGGCCTCGCCGCAGCCGACGTCGAGGATCGAGCGCACGGGCCGCTCGAGCAGGGCCTCGGCGATGCCGAGCACCAGGCGCACCTTGCGTCGCACACCGGCCGGCGTGTTCACGCGGTGCCGCGGATCGCGATACCAGCGGTCGAAGTACTCCTGATCGTAGCGCTTGCTCATGCGGCGGCGGTCCGCAGCGCGCGCCGGACGTCGGCGGCGTCGGCAATCACGCGTCCGTCGGGAGCGTCGAGCGCGAGGCGCACCATTCCGGCCGCGAGGGCATCGCCGGAGAGCGTCGCCCAGCGGTCGTGCAGCTGGTGCGCGCCCAGTCCGGCGACGGCCCGCAGCAGCGCATCTGCGGCGACCGACGCCACGCGCTCGGCGACGCGCCGTTCGTCGCGATCGCTCCCCGAGATGAACGAAGGCCGCACGATGAGATACGGCAGGCCGCTCTCCTGCAGTTCGCGCTCGAAGCGTCCGCGCACCGCGAGATAGGGATTGCGGCTCGACTCCCGGGCGCCGATGGACGAGAGGTAGGCGAATCGGGGGCGAATGCCGGCCGCCAGCACCGCGCGCAGCAGCAACGCCGACAGCCCGTAGTCCACGGCCTCGTAGCCGGCCGCGACGCCCGTCGCACGCTCATCGCGCGCGGCCCGCGCCCGGGTGGTGCCGAGCAGGGCAAAGACCAGGTCCGGGCGCAGGCGCGCCATCGTGCGCGCCAAGTCGTCGGTCCACGGCGTCGCGTCGACGGCGGCGCCCGCGGCGGCAAAGCGCGACGTCCACGCGCCAAGCGCCGGCGAATCCGGGCGGACATGCGCCACCGTGCGCACGCCTTCGCGCGCCAGTCGTTCGGTGACATGGCGGCCCGTGTAGCCAGTGGCCCCCGCAATGAAGGCGGTCGTCATGCGGCGAATCTATGCCGCGCGCCGTCGCGCGGAGAGGCGGTGCATCACGCCGGCGGCGGCGCGTCCTCGTCCTTGGGCGCCACGGCATCGGCGGCCACGGGTTCGCGCCACGTCAGGATCGCGAGGATCACGGCGCCCACCGTCACGCCCGAATCGGCCACGTTGAACGTCCAGAAGCGCGCGCTGCCGATGCCGACGTCAATGAAGTCCACCACGCCCTGTGCGCTGCGCAGGCGATCGACGAGGTTGCCGGCCGCGCCGGCGACGATCATCCCCAGCGACGCCGCGAGCCACGTGGACGTCGGCGGCAGGCCGCGCCACATGCGCACGATCACCGCGATCATCACGATGGCGACGACCGAGAAGATCACCCGCGACGACGGGCCCAGGTGCATGTTCATCGCCGCGCCGGTGTTGTACGTCAGCGTCCAGCGCAGGACGTCGCCGATGACCGCCTGCGGCTGGTGCAGCGGCAGCGACGCCTCGGCGATCCGCTTGGTGACGATGTCACCGGCGAGGACGCCGAGCGTGATGGAGACGAAGAGGCGGTCGCGAATGTTGGAGAACATGCGAAGGGAGGGGAGCGTCGTGGACTGCGTGGTGACCCCACCCTAAGTTACCGCGGCGATGCCCGTGACGGGAACCCGC
This sequence comes from Gemmatimonadaceae bacterium, assembly GCA_036504815.1. Classification (NCBI taxonomy): domain Bacteria; kingdom Pseudomonadati; phylum Gemmatimonadota; class Gemmatimonadia; order Gemmatimonadales; family Gemmatimonadaceae; species Gemmatimonadaceae bacterium. The sequence goes on from DASXUN010000010.1 coordinate 18,486, forward strand.
CCCGGTGCGATCCTTCCCCTGGCCGTGAGCGCGCCCCGACTTCCCATCGACGACGTCATTCCCGCGCTGCGCGAAGCCTTGCGCACCGTGGGCCGTGCCGTGCTGGTCGCACCGCCCGGCGCGGGCAAGACGACGCGCGTGCCGCTGGCGCTGATGGACGAACCGTGGTGCACCGGCCGGCTGCTCGTGCTCGAACCGCGTCGCCTGGCCGCGCGCGCCGCCGCGCACCACATGGCCCGCCTGCTGGGCGAGGACGTGGGCGGCACGGTGGGCTATCGGGTGCGCCTCGAGTCACGGGTCTCGTCGCGCACGCGGGTGGAGGTGGTCACCGAGGGCGTGCTGACCCGCATGCTGCGCGATGACGCGATGCTCGACGGCGTCGCCGCGGTGCTGTTCGATGAGTTCCACGAACGAAACCTCCACGCCGACCTCGGGCTTGCGCTGACGCTGCACGCGCGGGCCCTGGTGCGCGACGACCTGCGCCTCGCGGTGATGTCGGCGACCATCGATGCGGGACCCATCGCGGCGCTGCTCGGGGAGGCTCCGGTCATCCGCAGCGAGGGACGCCTGCATCCGGTGACGACACGGTACCGGCCAGCGCGCGACGGTGAACGCATCGAGGGCGCCGCAGCGGCGGCGGCGCGCGCCGCGCTCGCCGCGGACGAAGGCGACGTGCTTGTTTTCCTCCCCGGCCAGGGTGAGATCGCGCGCGCCGCCGTGCTGCTCGACGCGCTCGACCCCACGGTGGACGTGATTCCGCTCTATGGTGCGATGCCGCTCGAGGCACAGGATCGCGCCATTCGCCCCAGCGCGCCGGGCCGCCGCAAGGTGGTGCTGGCGACGGCCATCGCCGAGACCAGCTTGACCATCGAGGGCGTGCGCGTCGTGATCGACAGCGGACTGTCGCGCGTGCCGCGCTTTGACGCCCGCAGCGGCATGGCGCGGCTGGTGACGACGCGCGTCTCGCGCGCTTCGGCGGACCAGCGCCGCGGGCGCGCGGGGCGGGTTGCACCGGGAACCTGCGTGCGACTCTGGGCCGTGGGCGAGGACGCGCAACTGCTGGCGCAGCGCACGCCGGAGATTCTCGAGGCCGATCTCGCGCCGCTGGCGCTGGAGCTCGCGGCCGCCGGCATCGAGAATGCCGGCTCGTTGCGCTGGCTCGACGCTCCCCCCGAGGGGGCGCTGCAGCAGGCGCAGGGGCTGCTGCGTGATCTCGATGCGCTCGACGACCGCGGGCGGATCACGGCGCATGGACGGCGGATCGCGGCGCTCGGGGCGCATCCACGCCTGGCGCACCTCGTCGCGCGCGGACACGACCTGGGCCACGGCGCGCTGGCCTGTGACGTGGCGGCGCTGCTGGGGGAGCGCGACATTTTCGACCGCGAGTCCGCCGCGGGCGATGCCGACCTCGCCGACCGGGTGCGCGCCCTGCGTGACCCCGACTTCGCTCGCGCCCGTCGCACGGACCGCGCGCGGGCACAGCGCGTGCGGCAGGAGGCCGACGCGCTCGGGCGCGGACTCGGATTGTCGCGTGGCGACGGACAAGATGGTTCGCGGGCGCGGCCGTGGACCGATGCGATGACCGACGCAGTGGGACTGTTGGTGGCCTTCGCGTATCCCGACCGCCTCGCCCGCCAGCGCATCGGCGAGCCCGGGCGCTACCTGCTGCGCAACGGGCGCGGCGCCGCATTTGCGGTTCCCCAGACGCTCGGCGCCGCCGAGTGGCTCGCCGTGGCCGACGTGGACGGCGATCCGCGCGAGAGCCGTATCTGGATGGCCGCGGCGGTGACCGCCGCCGACGTGACGACGCACTTCATGCCGCACGCCGTGGACGAGATCGTCCGCCACTGGGACGGCGCGCGGCGCGTGCTGCGACTGTCGCGGGTGACGCGCCTGGGCGCGATATCCCTGCGCGAGCGCCGCCTCGACGCGCCCTCGGCCGACGAGGCGGCCGCGGCGCTCGCGGCCGTGGTGCGGGACGAAGGTCTCGCCGTGCTGCGATGGGATGAACGCGCCAAGCGACTCCGCGAACGCCTCGCCTTCGCGCGCGGGTGCGACCCGGAGTTTCCAGACGTCAGCGACGCGTCGCTGCACGCCACGCTCGACGACTGGCTGCTCCCTGCCCTGCAGGCGAATGGTCGGCTGGACGCTCTGGCCCGCGTGGACGTCGCCGATGCCCTGATATCGCGCCTTCCTTGGAAGTTGCGGGAGCGTCTGGACGCTTTGGCGCCGACCCATTGCGTGGTGCCCAGCGGGTCACGACTGCCGATCGACTACGCGGATGCCGCGGCGCCGGCGCTTGCCGTGCGCCTGCAGGAGCTCTTCGGGTTGGCCGACACGCCGCGCATTGGCGGCGGGCGCGTGCCGCTCACGCTGCACCTGCTCTCACCGGCGCACCGCCCAGTGCAGGTGACGCGGGACCTCGCCGGCTTTTGGGCACGCTCATACTTTGACGTGCGCAAGGACCTGCGCGGCCGCTACCCCAAGCATCACTGGCCCGAGAATCCACTCGAGGCGGCACCCACCGCGCGGGCCAAGCGACGCGGCGAATAGGCACTTTGGCGCCACACGGCGTCACGCCAGCCAGCGCCTGTTACGTTATCTTCCGTGCGCCAGTCGGTCACGCCGTGGCAGGCTGGCGTCGCGGCGCCGGTCGTTCTGCCGCGCACTGTCGGTCGCACTCGGAAGTGAGGAGCAGTGCCGCAACTCTCATTACTCCGTCGGATCGCTTCGGAGCGGCGTCTGTTCGTGACGCTGGTCGCGGTGATGGTGGTTGCCGAATTCGGCATCATGCGGTTTCTCGACTCGCGCTCCACCCTGCCGTGGACCCTCCACGCGTTGCTCGACGTGGGATTGCTGGTGCTGCTGGTCTTTCCGCTCGTCACCCTGGTCTTCCTGCGCCCGCTGAAGACCCACAGCGTGGATATTGCCAAGTCCAACTCGCTGCTGCGCGAGCGCGAGGCGGAGTTGCGGGCGAGCCTGGAGGCCACGGTGGACGGTCTCCTGGTCGTGGACGACCAAGGCAAGATCGTGCAGGCGAACCGACGCTTCGCTGAGCTCTGGGGCATTCCGGCGTCGCTGCTGGCGCGCGGCGACGACCGCGCGCTGCTGCAGTTCGTACTGGATCAGCTTGTCGACCCGGCGGCGTTCCTGGCAAAGGTCGAGGAGCTGTATGCCACCAGCGCCGAGGACGAGGACGAGCTGCATTTCAAGGACGGCCGCGTCTTCGAGCGCTACTCGCTGCCGATGATCGCCGACGGCGCACGCATCGGCCGGGTCTGGTCGTTCCGCGACGTCTCCGAGCGCCGCCGCGCCGATCTCGAACGCGACGTGATGCGTGAGATCGCCCAGAGCATTGCCTCCTCATCCGACCTCAGCGGGCTGCTGCGGCTGATGCACCAGTCGCTGCGACGCGTCTTGAGCGCCGAGAATTGTTTCGTCGCGTTGTACGATCGCGATTCAGGGCGCTTCAGCTTCCCGTATTTCGCGGATGAGCGCGGCGAGGCGCCCACGCAGCCGGTGGCGATTCCGCTGAGTGGCACGGCCTACGTCTATCGAACCGACAGGCCGGCACTGATCACCCCTTCGGTCTTTCGCGACCTTGTCGCGCGGGGCGAGGTCGAACTCACCGGCCCGTTCTCGCCGGCCTGGATGGGTGTTCCCGTTCGCACGCCCGCCGGCGTGATCGGCGTGCTGGTGGTGCAGCATTACGAGCGCGAGGATGCCTACTCCGAACGCGACCTGGCGTTTCTCGCCGCCGTGGGCAATCAGGCGGGACTGGTCATCGAACGGCGCCTCGCGGTGGAACGCCTGCGGGAGAGTGAGCGGCGGCTCCGGGAGGCGGAAGAACTCGCGGAGCTGGGCAGCTGGGAGATGGACATGCGCACTCGGCAGGTCATCGTGTCCGAGGGGCTCTGCCGGATGATGGGGCGCGATCCGACGCGGACCAACCTCACCCTGGACGAACTTGCCGCCTATTTCCCGGCGGACGACTGGCGACAGCTCGAAGCCGGCTTCCGGACCACCGCCATCGACGGATCCCGGTTTGAGATGGTCCTGCAGGTGTTGCGCGAAGATGGCGCACGCCGGACGCAGCAGGGGACCTGCATTGCCGTGCGCGCGCCCAACGGGGACATCGTGCGACTGCGCGGCACGGTGTTCGACATCACCGCGCGCCGCGAGGCGGAGGAGGCCATCACCGCCTACGAAGCGCGACTGGAACAGGCACGACGGATGGAAAGCATCGGCCGTCTGGCGGGCGGGATCGCGCACGACCTCAACAATGCGCTCACCGTCATCCTCGGCAACACGGAGTTCGCCCTGACGAGCGAGAACTCGACGTCCCCGCTCCGCGAGAACCTCACGGAGGTCCAGACCGCGGCGCGGCGTTCGGCGCGGCTCACCCGCCAGCTGCTCGCGTACGCGCAGCGACAGACGGTGGTGCCCGCCGCGCTCGATCTCGACCGAGTCATCACGAGCGAGCAGCCGGCGCTGCAGCGCGCGCTGGGCGACGCGATCAGCCTGCGCTGGCAACCCTACGGTTCGTTGTGGCCGGTGCGAATGGACGCCGCGCAGTTCTGCGCAATGCTCGTGAACCTGTGCGTCAACGCGCGGGAGGCGGGGGCCGACGCCGTCACGCTCCTGGCTGACAACCTGACCGTCGACGCCGCGCGCGCTGCCTCACATCCCGATGCGACGCGGGGCGACTTCGTGCGGCTGCGCGTCCGTGACAACGGTGCGGGCATGGACGCGACCACGCTCGGGCGGGCCTTCGAGCCGTTCTTCACCACCAAGGGCGTCGGCGAAGGACCGGGATTGGGTCTCGCCGAGGTCTATGGAGTCGTGCGCCAGCATGGCGGCTTCGTGTACGCGTCGAGCGCCGTTGGCCAAGGCACGACGGTCGAAGTGTTCCTGCCGAGGCATGCGGCCGGCGCGGCCGCACCACCGATCGCCTAGGACGACTCGCTGCGACGTTCGGCCCGGGCCAGTATCGCGATCTGACCGGCGTGATAGGCGAGATGTTGCGCGATGCCATCCACCATGAACGTGTGCGAGTAGCCGCGGTCACCCACCGGCGCATCGAGCGCGGCGTCGGGCATGCGCTCGACGCGCACCGCGAGGCGCTCGATGACCTCGCCAAGCGCGGCGACGTCGCGCTGCCAGTCCGCATCCGTCGTCGACGACGGCGGCGCGAAGTTCTGTTCCTCCGTGGCGGCCGCTGCGGCATCGTCGAAGCGCCGCAGCGGGACCTCGGCCCAGAGCGTGAGGTGCTTCAGCAATTCCCAGGCGGTGTGCGAGCCACGGGCCCGCCGGGACGCGGCCTCCTGCGCCGTGAGGCGCGTGAGGATCTCGTGCACCGACGGACCATGCCACGGCGCGCCGTTCCAGGCGCGCCGCAGCTGGTCCGCGAGTCGCTCGCCAGTCGTCACGATGGCCTCGCGATGAACTACTTCTTGGCGACCACTTCTTCCTTCAGGATCTTCTTCGCCATCCAGAAGACGATGAGGGCGACGATGATGAAGTCGATGCCCGCGCCCAGCACCTTGCCGAATTCAAAGTTGATGCCGCCAATCGGCACAACGAGCGTCCGCCAGTCGCCGCCGGCGACCGAGGTGATGCGGCCGACGATCGGCATCAGCAGGCCGCCCACGACGGCGGTGACCAGGTCGTTGAGCTTCCCGCCGATGATGACCGCGATGGCGAGCCCGACCACGCCGTACTGCTTGAGGAACGCAACGAATTCCTTGATCACGGGTTGCTCCGGGTTGGGGACGAAGGTTCAGGCACCGAACTGCGAAAGATGATGCGCGGTGTGACGGTAAATGAGCACGCCCCAGTCGTCGTCGGAGAGGATGCCGAAAACCGGATGCGGCTGCCAGACACCGTGCGGCGGATGCGCGGCGGCACGGTCGATCAGCGTCTTGAGCGTGGCGATGTCCGACGCCCACGATGCGGGCGCTCGGGCGAGCAGTTCCCCGGCCGTCGGCGCCCCCCGGGGAAAGGGGAGTACATGAATCACGAGAGCGCGCACCAGCCGATTGCCGAGTATGGACCGCCGGCGCCGCACCGGCAACTCGCCAAGCGCCATGCGAACCGACTCGATCAGGTGCGAGACCATCCGGGGCGCCGTAAACCGTCCCCAGCGCGCTGGGGTCGCGGGGTCGAGCTGGTCAATCCGCGCCAGCAGGCCGGCGCGCGAACGCGGATCGAGGATGCTGTTCGGCATACCGTGTATAGTTAGGGCTGGTGTTCGCGGCGTCCAGTCGGTGCGGCGGGGGAAGTCGGCGGATGGCCGATGGCGGATGCTATTCCGTTGGAGCGCCGCTGGCGCTCCACTCGCGCCAGCCGCCCATCATCGAGCTGACCTTCGTGTAACCCATCTTTTGCAGCGAGTCGGCAGCGATGACGGAGCGGTAGCCGCCGCCGCAGTACAGGATGATCTCGGCATCCTTGTCGGGAATCGTCGCCTCGATGTCGCGCTCGATGACGCCCTTGCCCAGATATGTCGCGCCCGCCGCGTGCCCCGCGGCCCACTCACTCTGCTCGCGAATGTCCACGAGGTGGGCGCCCGCCGCCTGACGCGCGCGCGCCTGGGCGAGCGTCACTTCCGTGACGTGCGGACGCAGGGACTCGATGAGGGCCAGAAAGCCAGGTGCGTGCGACACGGATCCTCCGGATCAGGCGGTGTCACGGAAGCTCGCCCGCTGACGGCACCCGCTCAAGGCCCGCCGATTGCGAACGCGCCGACCGCTCCGACCGCTAGCAGATGCGCGGCAGCTGATCGCCGGGCAGCAGGTCCACGACGCGCGTCCCGCCGAGCGGGGTTCGCAGCGCGACGATGCGCGGGTGCGCCGTCACGACGCGGCCGATGCGCACGGCGTCGGCGCCCACGGGGTGGGAGCGCAAGGCACGCAGCGCCGCCTCGGCCTGGGCCTCGGCGACGAACACCACCATCACGCCTTCGTTGGCCACGTACAGCGGATCGAGGCCGAGCATCTCGCACGCCGCGCGCACGTCCCCCGGCACCGGCAGGGCCGTCTCGTCGATCTCGATCCCCACATTCGACGAGACGGCGATCTCATTGAGCGTGCTGGCGACGCCGCCACGGGTGGGATCACGCAACACGTGCACGTCCCCACCCAGTGGGCGAAGCGCGTCGACGAGCGGCGCGAGCGACGCCGTGTCGCTCGTGATCGCGCTCTCGAAGGCGAGTCCCTCGCGCGCCGCCATGATGGCCATGCCATGCCGTGCGATGGCGCCGCTGACCAGGATCGCGTCCCCGCCCTCCGCGCGGGCCGGCGCCGGCCGGAACGTCGGATCGAGGACGCCGATGCCGGTGGTGTTGATGTACAGGCCATCAGCCTTCCCGCGATCGACGACCTTGGTGTCCCCAGCGACAATTGGCACCCCCGCCGCGCGCGCCGCGCGCGCCATCTCGTCAATCACGCGATCGAGCAGGGTGAGCGAGAGTCCCTCTTCGAGCACGAAGCCCGCGGTGAGGCAGACCGGACGCGCCCCCATCATCGCGACGTCGTTCAGCGTGCCGTGCACGGCGAGCGTGCCGATGTTGCCACCCGGAAACTCCACCGGGTGCACCACGAACGAGTCCGTGGAGACGGCCAGCTCCGCGCCGCCGACGGTGACGACGGAGGCATCGCCCAGCTGTGACAGCGCGGCATTCTCGAAATGCGGCAGGAAATGGCGCGCGACCAGCTGTGCGCTCAGCTTGCCGCCCGATCCATGACCCAGCTGCACGCGGTCGGACTGCTCGAGGGGCACCGGACAGCTGAGCTGCGCGGGATTGACCGGCGGGCGCTTGGTCACGACGTCGCCTCCGCCGCGTCGGTGGCCCGATACTTGGCGAGGTTGTAGTACGCGGAGCAGGCACCCTCGGTGGACACCATCGGAGCGCCAAGCGGCCGTTCGGGCGTGCAGATCGTGCCGAACGCCGCGCACTGCGGCGGCTTGATGCGTCCCGTGAGGACATCGCCCGCCCGGCAGTCGGCGGGCTCGGTGACCTTGAGCCCGCCGACGCCGAACTTCCGTTCCGCGTCGTACTCCGCGAATTCTTCGCGCAGGCGCAGTCCGCTCATCGGGATCTCGCCAATGCCCCGCCACTGCCGGTCGGCGAGCTCGAACACCTGCGCCACGAGCGCGCGCGCCGGCGGAGTGCCCTGCCGGCGCACCGAGCGCACGTACTGGTTCATCACCTCGTGCCGCCCCGCCTCGAGCTGGTCGACCGCCATCCAGATCCCTTCGAGGATGTCCACCGGCTCGAATCCCGTCACGATGATCGGCACGCGGTGCTTCGTGGCGATGGGCTCGTATTCCTCCCACCCCATCACGGCACAGACGTGCCCCGCCGCGAGAAAACCCTGCACGCGATTGTCGCTCGACTCGAGGATGGCGGTGATCGCGGGCGGCACGGTGACGTGCGAGACGAGCACGCTGAAGTTCTTCACGCCGAGATCCCGGGCGCGCCAGACCGCCATCGCGTTGGCCGGCGCCGTCGTCTCGAAGCCGACGGCGAAGAAGACGACTTCCTTGTCAAGGTGCTGCTGGGCGAGCGCCAGCGCGTCGAGCGGCGAGTAGACGACCCGCACCGCGCCGCCGCGCGCGCGCACCTGCTGCAGGTCGCAGTCGCTGCCGGGGACGCGCAGCATGTCGCCGAACGAAGTGAAGATCACCTCGGGACGCGCGGCGATGGCGAGCGCCTTGTCGATCTGCTCGAGCGGCGTGACGCAGACCGGGCAGCCCGGGCCGTGGATCATCTCGACGGCGCCCTCGAGCAGCTCGTCGAGTCCCTGGCGCACGATCGTGTGCGTCTGCCCGCCGCAGACCTCCATCAGCGTCCAGCGGCGCGTCGCCCGCGCCTTGATACGCGCGATCAGTGACTTGGCGATGTCGGCGTCGCGGTACTCCGAGAGGTACTTCACAACGACTCCCCTGCACCCTGCACATCCGGCTTCTGCGTGCGGCTGAGCGACGCGTCGGCCACCTCCGCCATCCACTCGAGCTCCTCGAGCTGGCTCATCTCCTTGAGCACCTCGAAGGTGCGGCGCGCCTCCTCCTCGTCCACCTTCGTGATGGCAAAGCCCACGTGCACGATCACGTAATCACCGACCGCCACCTCGTCGGCCACGTACTGCAGGCAGACCTCACGGCGCACGCCGCCAAAGTCGACGACGCCCATCGTGAGGCCCGCATCATCGCGGATCGAAGCGATCCTTCCGGGGATTCCGAGGCACATGTGAGTGAGGAACGGGGAGGAGGTAGAGGCGTGGGGACGGGGGATGAGTGCAGGAACGGGACAGAACCGACGGGAAGCGAGACAATACCTGCTGCTCACTCCCGGGACAACGTCCAGGCGGCGATGGCGGCCTGGCCGTAGCTGATGGCGCCATCATTGGGGCCCAGCGTCCGCGGCACGAGCACGCGGAGGCGCGCTTCGGAGAGCCGGCGGGCGACGTTGGTCAGCAACCTCGCGTTCTGGAACGCGCCGCCGCTCAGCACCACCGTGTCGACGCCGAAGCTGCCCGCGATGAGGCGCGCGAGGTCCACCATGGCCTCGATGATGCTTTCGTGGAACCGGGCCGACAGCAGCGCGACGTCCACGCCGTGCTTGCGCCCTTCGCCCAGCGCCATGAGCAACGGCACCGGGTCGAGCTGCATCCGGCCGTCTTCCTCGTACGTCGGAAACGGCAGCGGCGCGGCGTGCAGGTCGCCGGCCAGCGCCTCGAGTTCCATGGCCGCCTGCCCCTCGAACGAGGCGTGTTGCCGCACGCCGAGTACGGCGGCGGCGGCATCGAACAGGCGCCCCACGGATGAGGCGAGCGGCGCGTTGACCTTGCGGGTGACCTGCTGCCGCACGCCCGCGCGCAGCGAAAGCGGGATGCCCTGGTAGGCGAGCGAGAAGGCGTCCGACTGACCTCCGGCCAGCGATTCGTAGCCGACCGCCACGCGCCACGGCTCGCGGGCCGCAACGTCTCCGCCGGGAAGCGGCACATACCGCAGCTGCGCGACGCGCTGGTAGCCCGCGAGGTCGGCAACGAGCACTTCCGCGCCCCAGGTATGCCCGTCGTCGCCGTAACCGGTGCCATCGAAGGCCAATCCGACCACCGGCGAGGTCACGCCGTGCTCGGCGGCCACCGCGGCGACGTGCGCATGGTGGTGCTGCACCGCGATGACGCGCGCCAGGCCCAGCTCCTCGGCCAGGCGCGTGGAGAGATACCCCGGATGCAAGTCGCGCACGGCCACCGTGGGATCGACGCGGAACAGATCACGATACCGGGCGTACGTCTGCTGCCAGTGCTCGATGGCCTCGAGCCCGTCGAGGTCGGCGATGTGCGGACTGACGAACGCCTGTCCGTCGCGCGCCAGCGTGAACGTGTTCTTGAGGTGCGGTCCCACGGCGACCAGCGGCGCCGGCGTGGCCACCGGCAGCGCGATGGGGAGTGGCGCGTAGCCGCGCGCGCGTCGCATCAGGATCGCGTGCGGCCCTGCGATCCGAACGACCGAGTCGTCGCAGCGCGACAGGATCTCCCGATCGTGCAGCAGGAAGGCGTCCACCAGCGGACGCAGCCGCACGCGCCCCTCGGCGAGCCCAATGGCGATGGGTTCCTCGCTCAGGTTGCCACTCGTCATCACGAGCGGACGGTCCACGGCCGAGAGCAGCAGGTGGTGCAGCGGCGTATAGGCAAGCATCACGCCCAGCCGGTCGAGTCCGGGGGCCAGCGACGGTGCGAGCGGCGCGCCGTCGCGCGGCCGCAGCAGCACGATGGGCGCGGCGCTCGACTTCAGCGCCGCCGCCTCCCGCTCGCTCACATGCGCCAGGGCGCGCGCGTCGTCCAGCGTGCGAACCATCACCGCCAGCGGCTTCGCATCTCGCTGCTTGCGAAGGCGCAGCCGGCGCACCGCGGCATCGTTGCTCGCATCCACCGCCAGGTGGAAACCGCCCAGTCCGCGCAGTCCGACGACCGCGCCCGTGCGCAGCGCGGTGGCCGCCCGCAGTATGGCCGCGTCGCTCTCCGCGCGCGCCTCGCCATCCGTCTCCTCAAACCAGACCCGCGGACCGCAGTCCGGGCAGGCGACGGTCTCGGCGTGAAAGCGGCGGTCATCGGGTGTCGCGTACTCTGCCGCACAGCGGGGACAGGCCGCGAACGCCTTCATCGAGGTGCGTTCGCGGTCGTACGGCAGGCGGTCGACGATGGTGTAGCGCGGTCCGCAATCGGTGCACGTGATGAACGGATGCCGGTAGCGTCGATCGTTCGGATCGAACAGCTCGCGCTCGCACGGCGCGCAGGTGGCGATGTCCGGCGGCACCGGCCGCAGCGTGTCGGCGTCCTCGCTCGCCACGATCGCGAACGCCGTCGCGCCGTCCGCATCGACCGTCGCCGAGTGCACGATGTCGATGCGGGCCACGGGCGGGGCCTCGGCGCGCAGGGCCGCCTCGAAGGCGTCGCACTGGTCCGAGGATCCCTCGAGCCGGATCTCCACCGTGCCAGCGACATTGCGCACCCAGCCAAACAGCCCGAAGCGCGCCGCCAGCCGATGCACGAAGGGCCGGAAGCCGACGCCCTGTACGACGCCGGTCACCGTGAGGTGCCGCGCCGAGAGCGCGGGGGAGGCGGTCATCAGATGTTCGCCAGCGGCGCGACCGATTGACGGAGGAAGTCGAACCACTCGTTCATCCCGTCCCCGGACATCGCCGACACATGAATGAAGCGCAGTCGTGGATTCACCTGCAGGCAGTAGCGTACCGCGCGCTCGGCGTCGAACGGCACATACGGAAGCAGGTCGGTCTTGGTGAGCACCACCCAGTCGGCCTTCTCGAACATCTTCGGGTACTTGAGGGGCTTGTCCTCGCCCTCCGTGACCGTGAACAGCACCACGCGCGCCTTCTCGCCCAGGTCCCACGAGGCCGGGCAAACGAGGTTGCCGACGTTCTCGATGATCAGCAGGCGCGTCCGGTCGAGATCAATGTGGTCGAGCGCGTCGTTGACCTGCAGCGCGTCGAGGTGGCACGCGCCGCCCGTGACGATGGCCTGCACGAGGCGCCCCGTGTGGGCGGCCAGCCGGTCGGCGTCGTTCTGTGTCTGGCAGTCGCCAGCGACCACCGCGATATCGAGTGACTCGGCCAGCTCGCCGAGGGTGCGCTCGAGGAGCGTCGTCTTTCCCGCCCCGGGCGACGACATCAGGTTGATGGCCGTGACGCCATGGGCGGCGAGCCGGGCGCGAACCTGCGCCGCGAGTTCGTCGTTGCGGGCCATCACGCGCTCGCGGACTTCAATCTTGCGGACTGTCATCGTCCTCGATCTCGAACCAGGTCACCTGAAAAATGTCGCCGGGCGGCCGCTCGAGCACGGGCCGGGCGCCGGCCCACGGGGGGTGGCTGAAGACGGCCTCCAGGCAGAACTCGAGCGCGGAAGGTTCCACGCCGCTCTCCGTTCCCACCTCCACCCCCACCGCGACACAGCGCGACGTCGACGCGCCGAGTTTCTCCTCGGCGAGGCGACCGATCTCGATAGCCAAGCTCAGTTCATGCATCGGATGGGACGTCGGCCCGTGCGCGGCGCGTGCAGGTGTGCCCCCATGATGTTAGCCGCTGGATCACCTGGGCGATACAGGCATCCACGCCCGACTGGACCACCGGCGAGAGCTCGGTGGCGATGTCTACCACATGGGGGACCACCCCCACCGCGCACGTCTCGTCGGGCAGCGTGCCCCGGAATTCGGCCACCGCCAGCACCTCGCGGAGGTCCACTTGATGGGGGGACAGCTTGTTGTGGTCGGTGACCAGCGGGATCGCGTCGCGCTCGAGCAGCAGCACCGTCCCGGGCGGATGCCGCTGGGTGTTGATGGCATCCAGGAACATCAGGCGCGCGGCATCCTCGATGTCCGGCAGCAGCGCGATCCCCCAGGTGCCGCCGTCAATCAGGCGGACTTCGGGGGCGAAGACCCACTCGGCCTGCAGGCGCTCGAGCACATGCAGGCCGAGTCCGTCGTCCCCCATCACGGGGGAGCCGACGCCAATGACTACGGTTCCTTCACCCAAACGGGATGCTCTCCGGTGTGCCACGGGACCGCCGGCTGGTCGCCAAGGTCGCAGTCCTCGAACTTCTCGTGCGACGCGACGAAGCGGCCCCCCGTGAGCATGGACGACACGACGCCGGCCCGCTCCAGGTAGTCGGAGCGAATGGCCAGGTAGATGTGAATGCAGAAGAAGATCGGGTAGAACCACGCGATCGAGTGGTGCAGGAGCCGCACGTGCTGCAGCCCGCCCAGCAGCGACGGCACCCACCCGAACATCGTGTAGAAGAACCCGCCCGGATTCGACTGCCCGTACATGGCGAACCCGGTGAAGATCATGATGGTGGTGAGCACGTAGATCGTCGTGTACGCGCCCTGCGCCAGCGGATTGTGCCCCACGAAGTGCGGCTGGATGTCCGCGTTGAGCGTCGCGTACGACTTCAGCATCGTCAGCGCATGGCGCAGGTTCGTGCGCGTGAACGGCCACAGCGCCGGCCAGCGCTCGAACTGGTTGCCCGCGAACATCCAGTAGACGCGAATGATCCCGCCGAAGACCAGGAAGGCGGCGGCCGTGTAGTGGATGAAGCGGAACCGCCCCATCAGGAAGTGCGAACTCGCCTCCCCCGCCGTGACCCACATCGGGAAGCTGATGAACAGTCCGGTGACGAAGAGGATGAGCAGGGTCACGGCCGACAGCCAGTGCGAGAAGCGCAGCGGCGCACCCCAGAGGTAGATCCACGTGATGTCCCCGCGGGCCCGCGGCAGCTTGGTGTCAAACCACGACGGGCGGACCGGCGGCCTTGGCTTGCCAGTCGTCATTGAACCTTGACCTCCGCGAGCAGACCTCCGTCCGCGTCGAGCACGTGCACGCCGCAGGCGAGGCACGGATCGAAGGAATGGATGGTGCGCAGGATCTCGAGCGGCTGATCCGGCCTGGCCAGCGGATGGTTGTCCACCAGCGCCGCCTCGTACGCCCCCATCTGACCCTGCGCATCACGCGGCGAGCAGTTCCACGTGCTCGGCACGACGCACTGATAGCGCGCGATCTTCTCGTTCTCGATCTGCACCCAGTGGCCGAGCGCGCCGCGCGGGGCGTCGAGGTACCCGTAGCCCTGCGCCGTCTTCGGCCACGAGTGCGGCTCCCACTTGTCCTTGGTAAACGTGGCCGTCTGCCCCTGCTTCACGTTGGAGATGAGCTGGTTGAACCACTCCTGCATCTTGTGGGCGAGCAGCACCGTCTCGATGCCCCGCGCCGCCGTGCGGCCGAGGGTGGAGAAGAGCACGGCAGGACCGACCTGCAGCTTGCCGAGCGCCTGCCCCACGAGCTCCTTGATGTCCTTGTGCCCGGAGGCATAGCCCACGAGCATGCGCGCCAGCGGCCCCACCTGCATCGGCTTCCCCTCGTACCGCGGCGCCTTCATCCACGTGTACTTCTTCTCGCCCTGCAGGAAGTCGTACTTCGCGGCGCCCGTGTACTTGGGCGTCGTCTCGCCTTCCCACGGGTGCAGCCCCTTGTCGTCGCCGCCTTCGTACGTGTACCACGACGACGTGATGTACTCGGCCACCTTCTTGTGGTCGTACTCGACGACCTTGGAGAGATCCTTCCCCATGATGATGCCGCGCGGGAAGTAGAGCGAGCCCAGGTCGCGCGCGTCGGTCTCGGGGAATTCGCCGCAGGCGAGGAAGTTCGGCACGCCGCCGCCGATCGCCCCCCAGTCCTTGTAGAAGGAGGCGATGGCCACGAGGTCCGGCCAGTACACCTGCTCCACGAAATCCTTGGCCTTCTTGATCATTCCCATCACGTCGGCCAGGCGCACCGCGTTGATGGTCGCGACCTCATCGAGGTTGATGGCGCTGGCCATGCCGCCGACGAGGAAGTTCGGGTGCGGGTTCTTGCCGCCAAAGACCGTGTGCAGGCGGATGACATCGCGCTGCCAGTCGAGCGCCTCGAGATAGTGCGAGACCGCCATGAGGTTCGCTTCGGGCGGCAGCTTGTAGGCCGGATGGCCCCAGTAGCCATTGGCGAAGATGCCCAGCTGGCCCGACGCGACGAACTTCTTGAGGCGCGCCTGCACGGCGGCGAAGTGCGCCGCGTCGTTGTTGGGCCACGGCGAGATGGACCGCGCCAGCGCCGCCGCCTTGTTGGGATCGGCGCCGACGGCGCTCACCACGTCCACCCAGTCGAGCGCATGCAGGTGGTAGAAGTGGATGACGTGGTCCTGGATGAACTGCATCCCGTGGACCAGGTTGCGAATGATGTTGGCGTTGGCGGGAATCCGGATGTCGAGCGCGTCCTCGACGGCGCGCACGGACGCCAGCGCATGCACCGTGGTGCAGACGCCGCAGATGCGCTGCGTGAACGCCCAGGCGTCGCGCGGGTCGCGTCCGGTCATGATGGTCTCGATGCCGCGGAACATCGTGGCCGTCGCCCACGAGCCGCTGATCTTCCCCGCCTCCGCCTGCACTTCGATGCGCAGGTGGCCTTCGATGCGGGTGATCGGATCAACGACGACTTTCGTGCTAGCCATTGTGGCTCTCCTCCGTCGCGGGGTGCTCATGTTCCGGGACCTGCTTCATCGACTTGCGGCGGCGGATCTGGTGGAGCACGGTCATCCCCGCGTGCGTCAGCACGCCGGCGGCGGCGCCGATGGCGAGCGAGGCGCCGATGGTGTCCACGCGCTCTTCCACGCCGAAACCGCCGACCTCGGGGAGGCGGCGATAGAACGGCGTCATCGTGTCCCAGAAGTACGGTTCGGTGCAGCCGATGCACGGGTGACCGGCGCCAATGGGCCAACTGGTCCGGTTGTTCCACTGCACGATCGGGCACGGCGAGTAGGTCGCCGGTCCCTTGCATCCCATCTGGTAGAGGCACCAGCCGCGGCGCGCCGCGTCATCGTCGAAATTCTCGACGTACTGGCCGGCGTCGTAGTGCGCCCGGCGCGGACAATCATCGTGAATGCGATTGCCGTAGGCGAACAGCGGGCGCCCCTCGCGGTCGGTGGATGGCAGACGCCCGAAGGTCAGGAAGTGCACCACCGACGCCGTGACCACGTCGCCGATGGGCGGGCAGCCCGCGATGTTGATGATCGGCTTGTTCTTGATGATGTCGCGCACACCCACGGCGCCGGTGGGATTGGGACGCGCCGCCTGCACCGAACCCCAGTGCGCGCAGGCGCCGAGCGCGATGATCGCGGCCGCACCCTCGGCCGCCTCTTCCAGGTGCTCGCGGATGGTGCGGCCCGCCACCATGCAATAGATGCCGTCTTCCTTGGTGGGGACCGAGCCGGTGACGATCAGCACGTAGCCGCCCTTGTTCTTGGCCATCGAGTCGGCCTTGGCCTTCTCCACGGCGTGCCCGGCGGCGGCCATGAGCGTCTCGCTGTAATCGAGCGAGACGACGTCCAGCACCAGGTCGCCGATGGTCGGCGCCTCGGTGCGCAGGACGCTCTCGACGCACCCCGTGCACTCCTGCATCTCGAGCCAGATCACGGTCGGGCGCTTCTGCGCCTCGAGCGCCTTGGCGACCGATGGCGCGGCCGCACTGCCGAGGCCGAGGATGACGGCCATCTCCGTGCAGAACTCCAGGAAGCTGCGGCGCGACACGCCGCTCTCCTCGAGATGCTCACCCAGCGTCGAGCCATCCATCCACGGCTCTGCGTTACGAAGGAACATGCCGGCTAGCCCCCCTTTCGAGGTGTCCCGTTCCGATCGCGGGCGAGGCGGCCCCAGATGACGGGCCGCGAAAGAGCCGGCCACACGCCTGGGCACACGCGATCCACCTGATCCGGCAACGGCGCCGGATTGGGGCGAAAGTGAGGTAACTACAGGATGCCTACAAGGGCAATTTTCCTGCACGCTTGTGCGGGATTCTACCTACGCTCGCCCTTAAGGAACGCTCGCGACGCGAAACGGACGAGATGTCCTAGGGCGAGTGGCGCCTGGCCTCGATCAGCAGCGCATTGGCCACGGGTCGCTCGCCGCCCGTGTCGCTCGGGGAATTCACCACCCGGCCGTCGATGATGAGCACGGTGGACCCGCCGCCGTCGAGGTTGAGCGCATGCTCCACCCCCTGCCCTCGCAGGAACTCCGCCGCCTCGGCGAGGGTCATGCCCACGCTGGCCGTGCTGCGACCGTCGACCGTCACGAGGAATAGATGGCTCGAATCGGCGTCGAACCCGATGAGGCTGCGCGGGTGTCGCACGTCGGTGTTGCTGGCGCCGGTGAATTCCTGCGTCGCGGAACGCTCGACCATCGGGACGCCGTCGCGCAGGATCACGGGCCAGCCCCCGACGAGCTGGTCCACCGCGCCCACCGACGGCACCCAGGACGGATGCACATCGAACGCGCGCGGCACACGGGCAATTGAGTCGAGGCGGGACGCCGAGGCGCCGTACGCCACCAGCGCGCCCTCACCCGGGCGCAGCGGCGTCGAGTCGGCCGCCGTCACCGGACCTCGCGGCCGCAACATCAGCGAATCGCGCCAGCTGCCGCGCACGATCGTCACCCGCAACTGGCGCGCGGTGCGGGCAGAGTCGGCGCGCGGCTTCCCCGCCGACTCCGGCCCCCAGAGCACGAGCCCCTGCCCGTTGGCGGGCACGGTGTTGACGCCATCGAGCGCCCACGACACGCGCGCCGCGTGGACCGTTCCGGCGAACACGAACCGGTCGATCACCGGACGGCCGTCGCGCGTGATGCCGAACTGGCCGCGGGCGCTGCGCATCGGCGAGCGCGCCGACCCGCTCCACGACAGCGCCCGCCAGATGCGGCCATCGCTGACCTGATTGTTGATGCTCTCGCCGGTCTTGAGGTCGAAGAAATCGGCGTTGATCGCCACGCGCACCTCGGCACCGGCGCGCTGCGCCCGCGCGACCATGCCACTCACCGTCTCGCGGCCGCGGAGCGAGTCGAGCGCACGCACGCTGCGCACCGCGTACGCGCCGTCGCGCAGGTCGATCCGGACGACATGCACCCGCCACGGCCCCGACTGGCGCACGAGGTACGTGTGCACGATGCCGGGAGCGACCGTGTCCACGACCGTGGAATCCGGCGCGGGCGCCTGGGCCAGGAGCGGGACGGCGGCAAGACTCGACAGCAGGAGCGAGCGAAGCATCATCCTCTCACGCAGGGGGACGATGCAATCTACACCGCCGGCTCACCCGAGGTGCGCGTGCCGATGGGCGGCGTGGCGCCACTCTTCGGGCAGGCGCGCGGCGGCCTGTTCCAGCAGCAGACGCACCTGCGCATCCTCGAGCTGTTCGAAGTCGCGATACCACGCCCCCACGGCGATGAACTGGCGTGGCAAGCGAACGACAATCACTTCGTCGGCGACGCGCGCGAGTTCCCGCTCGCTGTCGACCGCGGCCACCGGGCTCGCCACGATCACCCGGCGCGCCCCTTGCGCCCGCAGCGCCGCCACGGCGGCCCGCGCCGTCGCTCCCGTCGCGATGCCGTCGTCCACGAGGATCACCGTGCTGCCGTGCACGTCCACCGGCGGCCGCTCGCCCCGGAACTTCCGGTCATTCACGCGCACATCCGACTCGGCGACGCGCACGCGCCGCTCGAGCTCCGGCGGCGTGACGTGAAAGGCCGCCACGATGGCCTCGTTGAGCACGAGCACGTCACCCGTGGCCACGGCGCCCATCGCCAGTTCCTCGTGGCCCGGCACCCCGATCTTGCGGGCGATGAAGACATCGAGGGGAAGGCCGAGCGCCATCGCGACCTCGAACGCGACGGGAACGCCGCCGCGCGGCAGGCCGAAGACAAGCACTCCCGGCTGTCCTTCGTAGGCCGACAGTCGTTCGGCCAACTGGCGTCCGGCTTCGGCACGGTTCTCGAAGACCTCGTGCATGACGCCTCCTGCCCGCACCAGGCGGGCGGCGCGCCGTGCGGCGCGCGGGATGCATTCTACGCTACGGGCGGTCGCCGTGGCCTGTAAGAGGCGTTCCCCTCACGCGAAGAGCGATCGGTACTTCCCGTATCCCTCTGCCTCGAGCCGATCCACGGGAATGAAGCGCAGGGCCGCGGAGTTGATGCAGTACCGCATGCCCGAAGGGCCGGGACCATCGGGGAAGAGATGCCCGAGATGCGAGTCCCCTTGGGCCGAGCGCACTTCCACGCGGCGCATGCCGTGGCTGCGGTCTTCGTGCTCACTGACCTGCGCGGGCTCGATGGGGCGCGTGAAGGACGGCCATCCCGTCCCCGAATCGAACTTGTCCGTGGACGCAAAGAGCGGCTCCCCCGAGACGACATCCACGTAGATGCCGGCTTCGTGATGGTTCCAGAACTCGTTGCGGAAGGCGGGCTCGGTGGCACTGCACTGCGTCACTTCGTACTGCAGCGGCGTCAGCTGGGCGCGCAGCGCCGGGTTCTCGGGCTTCGAATCGGGCATGGGGGGCCTCCGGAAGGGGGGGCTGGGCGTATCCGTTCAACCATCGGGGACGTCGCGAGGTTCCGTCATCGCCACGCGCCCACTCAGCGCGTTGGCCGCCACGAGAGCGCGAGGGTGGACCAATCGTGCGGTCGCGTGCGGCCCCGGTGCTCCGCGCCGGTCTGGTGCGCCAGCCACGAAGCCTCGAGGGAGCGCCATTGCAGGCGCAGGCCCGCCGTGAGCTCGCTGACCAGCGGGCGCAGCGCCACGCTCGGACTTGGCCGGAAGAAAGTGCCGCTCAGCATCGCGTTGCGCGCCACGCCGCGCACCTGCGCATCGCCGGCGAATTCCAGCGAGACCGCGCCGGCCTTGCGCGGCAGCTGCCACGACAGCACGCCACTGCTCGGATAGCGCAGGCCGATGCCGGCGCGCGCCTCGGTCAGCAGCGTCCCCAGCGAGGCGCCGCCGTGCGGCTGCAATTCCAGCGATCCCGCGGCGATCAGGCGACGCCGATCGAAGGCTACCGAGAAGACCGGCTCCGCGGGCATCTGCGGCCCCCAGGTGATGGGGCGGTTCAGGCGCGGCGCGATGTCATGGAACATTCGTTGCATCGGCTCGGCGAGACTGGGCTTGCCGGTCACGCCAATCGTCAGGCGCAGTTCATTGATGGCGCCCGGATGCGCGACACGACTGGTCGACGCCATCCAGAGAAGACCGGCGTCGGGGCGCTCGCCCGGCAGTGCCACCGACCATCCCTTCGGCCGTGACGCGGTGTAGATGTCCTGTCCCAGTTCGAAGGTGTGCGACGCGCACTGCTGGCCGTTCGCGCATCGGCCGAGCGCCCAACCCAGCCGCCGCGACCAGCCGGCGCCGTCGCGCTCGACGGCCAGGCGCACACCGCTGGTGTACTCCTCGTCGGGACGCGCCCAGGGCATCTGCCAGAAATTGAACGCATCGTTGTCGGCTTGCACCGTCACGGCGCGCTGCGCGCGCGCCGCTCGCGACAGCAGGCAGAGGCCCGCCGCGACCAGGCACAGGCGGCGCATCACCGCGCGCGCTTGGGCTTGAGCAGGAGATCCTGGAAGTCGAACGAG
Organism: Gemmatimonadaceae bacterium; assembly: GCA_036504815.1. NCBI lineage: Bacteria > Pseudomonadati > Gemmatimonadota > Gemmatimonadia > Gemmatimonadales > Gemmatimonadaceae > Gemmatimonadaceae bacterium. The sequence continues at coordinate 38,976 of DASXUN010000010.1, forward strand.
AAGTCCGTCTCCGGATCGGCCGCGCGCAGCTTCACCTGGTCAATGGTGCCGTCGGGGTTGAGCTGGAAGGTCACGAACGCGTCGGCGCGCATCTCGCGATCGTCCCAGCGTGCCACGAAGGTGTCGTGCTGCCAGTGCACCAGCTTCCCCTGCAACTGCGGTGTGTGGCCGAACGCGATGCGCAGCGCGCCATTGACCATCGCGACGGTGATGTCGCCGTACCACGCGTCTTCGTAGGTGCCGGCGTACTTGTCGAGCGCGAGCGAAGGCTTGCTCAGCGAATCGCGCCCCGCCGACACCACGGTGCGCATCATCGTCAATTCGTCCTGCTGGCGCTTGGCGAGCATCGCGCGCCCGCCCACGAAATCGAACGGCGGCTTCGTCCCCAGGGCGTAGTCGAGCAGCGACCAGCCGAGCGCGGCGTACATCGGCGTCTCGGTATTGGTCAGCACCGCCACGGCCACGCGCGCGTCGGGGATGAAGCCGAGCCACGACAGGTAGCCCGGCAGTCCGCCGGTGTGCCACATCATCTTCCGGCCGCGAAAGTCGTTGGTCTGGAAGCCGAGCGCATAGAGGTTGAACTGCCTGCCGAGCGGGGCGAGTTCCGGCGCGGCCGGGCCGGCGGCCATCGGCGTCACGCCGGTCCAGATCTCGCGTGCGGTGCGCGCGGCGATGAGCCGCGAACCGTCAGCCAGCCGGCCGCTGTCGAGTTGCACGAGCAGCCACTTGGCGATGTCGCGCGCCCCGGCGTTGATGCCGCCCGCCGGGTTGGTGTTGTCGCTCGTCAGCGGCGCGATGGCGCGCACCGTGCCCTCGATGTCGGCGTGGGTCGTGGCGACGTCGTCCTCACCGGCCGCGTCGCTGTGCCGGACCGTGCTGTGCGTCATCCCGACCTTGTCGAGGATCCGCTCCTTCACGAACTGCTCCCACGTGCGGCCGCTCACGCGTTCGATGACTTCGCCGGCCACGAGGTAGAGCACGTTGTCGTACGCGTACGCCGTGCGGAAGCTTGCCTCGGGCCTGATGTAGCGCAGCCGGCGCACGATCTCCTTCCGGTCGTACGTCGACGCCGGCCACCAGAGCAGGTCGCCGGCCCCGAGCCCGAGCCCCGAGCGATGCACGAGCAGGTCGCGGATGGTGAGTTCGCGCGTGACGTACGGATCGTACATCGCGAACTCCGGCAGATAGCGGATCACGGGGGCGTCCCAGGCGAGCTTCCCTTCCTCGACGAGAATGCCGATGGCGGTCGCCGTGAACGCCTTGCTGTTCGACGCAATGCCGAAGCGCGTGTCGGGCCCGACCCGGTCCGGCGCGCCAATCTTCTTGATGCCGTATCCCCTGGCGACGACGACCTTCCCATCCTTGATGACCACGACGGCCGCGCCCTGGTTGCCGAAGGTCGTCAGGGCGCGTTCGACGATGCTGTCGATGGCGGCGGGCGTCTGCGCCGCGGTGATCGCGGGCGCGAGCAGGAGGGAAAGCAGCAGTGGGCGCATGGTCGGCCTCGGAAGGGAATCATTCAAGATGACGCATCCCCCCGCACCGCGGCAGTCCGCGACGATCAGCGCGCCATGGCCATTGCCGTGATCAACCGGGCGAGCGCCGCCGTGTCGCGCAGGTCGAAGATCTCCGCGGGCCCGTGCGAGTAGCGGCCCGGCCATCCGAGTCCCACGTTGGGCGCGCCCCACGGCGAGACCGCCGATCCGTCGGTGCTCCCCTGCGTGGCGCCGACCTGGATGGGGATGCCGTGCGCCCGCGCCACGCGCAGCACACGCTCGCGCTCCGCGCGCGGCGCGACCGAGCCATCGTCCACGCCGCGCAGCACGGCCCCCTTGCCCAGCGGCGCGAACGCAAACTGCGGCGACTCCAGCGGCGAGTCGGAACTGACGAAGGTGTCCACGGCGTACACGCGCTGCAGCAACGATCCATACCGGTTGCCGAAGGCGCGCGCGCCGTTCAGTCCGCCTTCCTCGCGCACGGTCCAGACGAAATAGACGCGCCGCGGCAGGGCGTCGGGCTTGATGGCGGCAATCGCCGTCAGCAGCGCGGTGCTCCCGGTGCGATCATCGCTGGCGCGCCCCGTGATGCGCGTGCCGGCCAGACGCTCGGCGCGCTTGTAAGCCGTGAGGCTGAGTCCCGGCCGCACGCCGCGCGCCACCAGCGCCGCTGAGTCGAGACCAAACCAGGCGGTGAGGGCCGGCGGCACACGCAGGCGCGCCGTGTCGCGCGGCACAAAGACTCCGCGCAATGACTCGACACCCGGGGCATCGAAGTGCAGGTACGCCGGCACGCCCTCCCACGACGGGAGCACGGCGCCGCCCACGGAGCGCAGCGTCACCTGTCCGTCGGCGAGAACGCGCACGACCTCGAATCCGACCTCGTCCATGTGCGCGATCATCGCAATGGCATCGCGATCGGGGCCGGCCGCGACCACGACGTTCCCGGCCGAATCTACCTGCGCTCGCTGCCGCGCCCACGCGGGCAGCCGCGAAAGCACCACCTCGCGAATGCGCTGTTCGTGCCCGGCAACCCCGTGCACGTCCGCGAGGTCGGTGAAGAGCTTCTCCATCGCGCCGTAGCCGTCACGTCGCGGCGCGAGCCGGTGGGTCGTGTCGGCGGGAATCGCCACCCACGCTGGCGAGTGCACGAGACCGGCCGCCGACGCCACCCACTGTCGCAGCGCATTGGCCTCGGTGCTGTCGATGGACTCGACGGTCGCGCCTGGCCACCGTACTGCGGGCGTGTACACCGCCACTGAGTCGGGACGCACGCGGCCGTTGAGGGCACGGAACGCCTGCGGCAGGCGCGCGCTGCCAAACGTGGCGGTACCGCGCGTCGCTCGGCCCGCGTCCACGATCGACACCTCGTCCACCGGCCCGAGCGCGGCGAGCACCGTTGAGAGTCCCACCCAACCCACCGCGCGCTGCGTGGAGAGCACGAACGTCGTCGTGCCGCTCGCCGGGGCCTGTGCGGCCGCTGACGCCACCGCCGCGCAGCCCGCGCGGGCGCCGGCCGCCGGGCCAGTCGCGAACGCGGCGAAGGTCCAGAGCGGACGGTCCGGAAGCACCGGATCGAGCATCGCCACGCCGAGCGCCTCGACCTCGGCGCGCGACGACGCGCCGAGATCCACCCACAGCTGGCCGTCCGTGACCACCAGGCTGTCGGCCGCGTGTTGGCGCGCGAAGTGTCCGTTCGGGACGGCCACGACGCCGGGCACGCGGCCGCGCGCCGTCATGACCGCCACGCGCTGCGCTTCCTGGAACTGGTTCCACAGCGGATGCGCCGGCACGCCGGTGCGGCGCAGGCGGATGTACCCCGCGTCGGTGATGTGGGACACCACGTACGCCGAGTAATCGAGCGCGCAGGCCACGACGCGATGCGGCGCGCCCGAGCCGGCGCGCTTCACGAGGTTCCCCCACTGGTCCGCGCGCCAGCCGGTGAGTGCCGTGGTCAGCACCTTTGCCGTGGAGGCCTCCGTCCCGGGCACCGCGTCCAAGTGGATCCACGACGCAACCGCAGCGGTCGCCTGGGCGCCGAGGGGCTGCGCGGTGAGCGAGAGGGGAAGCAGCACGACGGCGAGGCGACGCATGGCAGGCTCGGAAGAAATGACGCCCTAAGCTACTGCCCACCGCCGGCAACTCAAGCAACGCGCGCCGGCGTCAGCTTTCGTTGGCCTCGAAGACGCCGAGGATGCGGTTCTTCCGCACCTTGTTCCACGGGAAGAAACGTCCGTTCATCGCCACGTAGACGCCGGGGGGAAGCGTCTGGGCAAACGACAGGGCGCTGCCGAGGTTGAAGAGTCCGTCGGAACTGCCGAAGGCGTACGGCACCATCGCCCCGGTGAGGACGATCGTCTTGTCCGGCACGCCGGCGGCAATGGCCTGCGCGGTTTCCACCATGGTATCCGTGCCGTGCGTGATGACCACGCGGGTCTCCTCACAGGCGCGGCAGGCCTGCACGATGCGCGCGCGGTCCGCGTCGGACATCTCGAGTGAATCGACCATCATCAGCACGTCGATCGACACGGGCAGCTTGCAGCGTCCGCGCTGCAGCATGTCTTCGAGATGCGTGCGGTGGAACGCGAGCGTGCCGTTGAGCTCGTTGTACTCCTTGTCGAACGTGCCGCCGGTCACGAGGATGCGAATGGTCATGGGGGAAGAATAAATCCTCGCGCCCCGCGAGCGCGACCTCGCGCGCCATGGCCCGCTGTCGCGACCTCGCGGCCGCCGGCGCCGTGCGGCACATTCGGGGCATGAAGCCACTCGCTGCCGCGGTCATCCTGGCCCTCGTCACTTCCGCTTCCGCGCCGGCGCAGGCGCCGACGCCGGCGCGCCACACCTTTTCGCTGTCGGCGACGGACTTCCTGCTCGACGGCAAGCCGCTTCAGATCCGATCGGGCGAGATGCACCCGGCACGTATTCCCGCCGAGTATTGGCGGCATCGCATCCGGATGGCGAAGGCGATGGGCCTCAACACCATCGCGGCCTACGTCTTCTGGAACTATCACGAGGAAACCGAAGGGCGTTTTGACTTCGCCACGGGCAATCGCGACATCGCGCGTTTCGTGCGCATCGCGCAGGAAGAGGGGATGTGGGTGATCCTGCGCCCGGGTCCGTACGTCTGCGCCGAGTGGGACTTTGGCGGCCTGCCGCCGTATCTGCTGCGCGACCCCGAGCTGCGTATTCGTTCGATGTACCCGCGGTACATTGCGGCCGCCGAACGCTACATCGCGCGGCTGGCCGATCAGGTGCGCCCGCTGCTGGTGACCAAGGGCGGCCCCATCCTGATGGTGCAGATCGAGAACGAATACGGGAGCTACGGCAACGATCGCCGGTACATGTCGCACCTCAGGGACGTGTGGCGCCGAAATGGGGTGGACGTGCCGTTCTTCACCGCCGATGGGCCAACCCCGTACATGCTCGAAGCCGGGCACGTCGCCGGCGCCGCCGTGGGACTCGACAGCGGGTCGGATGAGAAGCACTGGGACCTGGCGCGTTCCATCGTCCCCGGCGTCCCCGTCTTCTCGTCCGAGACTTATCCCGGCTGGCTGACGCACTGGGGCGAGAAGTGGGCGGCGCCGTCGGTGGACGAGTTGCGGAAGGAAGTGGATTTCCTCCTGTCCGCGAAGAAGTCGTTCAACTTCTACGTGGTCCACGGCGGCACGAACTTCGGCTTCACGGCCGGCGCCAACTCGGGCGGCAAGGGCTACGAGCCGGATGTCACCAGCTACGACTACGACGCGCCGATCGACGAACAGGGACGCGCCACGGCGAAGTACGAGATGCTGCGCGCGCAGATTGCGGCGTCGCTGCCGCCCGGCGAGACCGTGCCGCCCGTGCCTGTGCCCGTGCCCTCCATCCGCATTCCAGAGTTCCCGATGCGCCCCTTCGCGTCGCTCTGGAACAACATGCCCCGTCCCATCGCGGCGGTGCATCCCCGTCCGTTCGAGCATTACGGCCAGAATCAGGGGCTGGTGCTCTATCGCACGACGCTCGTCGGCCGGAAGAGCGGCCGGCTCGTCGTCACCGAACTGCACGACTACGCGACGGTCTTCGTCGATGGCGCCTTCGTCGGCACCATCGACCGCCGACTGGGTGAGACGGGACTCGATCTCCCGAAGGTGAGCGCACCAAACCCCGTGCTCGAGATTCTGGTCGAGGGAATGGGACACATCAACTTCGCGCAGGCGATGATCGACCGAAAAGGGATCACCGACCGCGTGACGCTCTCCGGCATGACGCTTTTCAACTGGGAGGTGCAGCTGCTCCCGCTGGCGTCGTCGTGGGTGACCGCGCTGCGCGACGAGGCGTCGTTGCGCGACCATGCGACCCGGCGCGACCAATCGGCGCCGCGCGCGGACGCCGGCGTCGCGTCCCTCGCGACGCGCCCCGGCCTCTTCTTTCGCGGCGAGTTCACGCTCGACAAGCCGGCCGACACCTTCATCGACATGAGCGGCTACAAGAAGGGCGTCGTCTGGGTGAACGGGCACAACCTCGGCCGCTACTGGGAGATCGGGCCGCAGTTCCGCCTGTACTGCCCCGCGTCGTTCCTCAAGACGGGCCGCAACGAGGTGATCGTGCTCGACCTGCTGAAGACCGACGCGTCACCGCTCCGGGGAGCCGAGACGCTAAAAGCAGAGTAACACAGAAGAACACAGAAGAACACAGAGTGGCACAGAACAACACGGATGGCGCCCTGGGCAAGACCCATGGCATCATCCGCGTTGTTCTGTGCCACTCTGTGCTTTCTGTGTTCCTCTGTGTTCCGCCAGCTTACCTCGCCTTCACCGCCGCGTTCGTCCCCGCCAGCCCGTCGGCCGTCGCCGCGAGCGTGAGCAGCGCGCCGGCGCGCGGTGCGCGAAGAACCACGAGCGCCAGGCCGTTGAATGCGCGGTGCTGCGCCGCGGCCGGCGTCGCCCCCACGAACCGCTCGTGATTGGTGGGATCGCCGTTGTCCAGCGCCGCAATCGCACCGCCGCCCGTCAGCGTGAAGCGCACCAGGTTGTTGCCCCCAGCGCGCACCAGCCGCCCCTGCGCGTCCAGCACGCGCACCGTCACGAAGGCCAGGTCCTGTCCGTCGGCGCGAATGATCGGACGGTCCACCGTCATTTCAAGCTTCGCCGGCGCGCCCGTCGTCTCCACGCGATCCTCAGCCACCACACGGCCCCCGCGCCACGCCACCGCGCGCAGCGCCCCCGGCGCGTACGGCACCTGCCACGCAAGATGGAAATCCGTCACGCCGCGCCACGTGCGCACGCCCTGCGAGCGGCCGTTCAGGAAGAGCTCCACGGAATCGGCGTTGGTGTACGTCCAGACCGGAATCGGCTTTCCCTCATACGTCGCCGGCCAGTTCCAGTGCGGCAACAGGTGCACCATCGGCTCGGCGCGCCACTGGCTCTGATACAGGAAGAAGCGGTCCTTCGGGAAGCCGGTGATGTCGACAATGCCGAATGACGAGCTGCGGTTGGGCCACTCGAACGGCGTCGGCTCGCCAATGTAGTCGATCCCGGTCCAGACGAACTCGCCCGCGATCCACGGATACTCGCGCATCGCCTTGAACTGCGCCTCGGCGTTGTTCCCCCACGACGGCCCTTCGAAATCGTACGACGTGACATGGTGGTTCAGCCGGTTGACCACCTGCAGGGTGTCGAGGTTCAGCACCAGGTTGTACTGGTCGCGCGAACTGTAGTCCGACGACGACTCCGAACTGAACGCCTTCATCCCGCGCACCGTCGGGTAGACGTTCAGGTGGTAGTTGATGCCGAACAGGTCGAGCGGCTTGGCGAAGCCGGTGCGCAAGGCGCCGTTGGGATTGTCCATTCCCGCGGTCACGAACCGCGTGGGATCCTCCTCGCGCACGAATGTCGCGAGGCGCGTCGCCATCGCCTCCGCCCGCAGCGAGTCGCCCTGCTCGGGAATCTCGTTCCCGATGCTCCACATCACCACGCTCGGATGGTTGCGGTCGCGCCGCACCATGTCGCGCGCGTCGCGCTCGCTCCACGCGTCGAAATAGAGGCCGTAGCCGAACCGCGTCTTGTTGATCTTCCATTCGTCAAAGACTTCGTCCATCACGACAAAGCCCATCCGGTCGGCCAGGTCGAGGAGCGCCGGCGCCGGCGGATTGTGGCTCGTGCGAATGGCGTTGACGCCCATCCGCTTCATGATCTCCAACTGGCGCTCGATGCCGCGGTCGAAGGCGGCGGCGCCCAGCGGCCCCAGGTCGTGATGCAGGCAGACGCCCCGCAGCGGCAGCCGCGCGCCATTGAGCAGGAAGCCGCTGTCGGGTGAGAAGGCAATGGTGCGAATGCCGTACGGAATGTGCTCCGCGTCCACCACGCGACCGCGCACCCGCACCAGCGCCTCCACTTCATACAGGTACGGATCGGCCACGGACCAGCGGCGCGGCTGCGGCACCGCGAGCGCCACCTCGGCGCGCGCGCGCCCGTCCGCGCCGATCGCCACCGGTGTGTCGGCGGTGGCGATCACGCGTCCCGCCGCATCGCGCACGCTCACCTCGGCGCGCCCAGTCACGGCCACCGGCGACTGGTTGCGCACGTCGAGCCGCACCGACAGGTCGGCGCGTTCGCCGGACGCGCTGGCGGTGCGCACCACGGTGCCCCATTGGTCGATGTGCACGGGATCGGTGATCGTCAGCCAGACGTGCCGGTAGATGCCGGCCCCCGAGTACCAGCGCGACGACGGCTGCTTCACCTGCACGCGCACGGCCACCACGTTCGCCGACCCCGCCGGCCTGAGATACGGCGTCGCGTCGTAGATGAACGTCGAATACCCGTACGGGCGCACGCCGAGCGACTGGCCGTTGAGCCAGACCTCGGCGTTCATGTAGGCCCCCTCGAACTCGAGGAAGACCCGCCTGCCGTCGCTCGCCGGCGGGAGGGTGAACGACTTCCGGTACCAGCCGATGCCGCCGTTCAGGTAGCCGTGCGACGAGCCGCCGGGACTGCGAGCATCGAACGGCCCCTCGACAGCTGCCGGCAAGTGCTGGCCGCTCGGGGCGTGTCCGGCCGTCGCCACCTCACGGTCGCCCTTGCCCAGGACCATGAAGTCGTGCGGCAGGTCCACGCGCTCCCAGGCGCCGTCGTCGAGGCCGTTCTGCTGCCCGCTCGCCACCTCCCCGGCGCGGAATCGCCAGTCGAAGTCGAACAGGGTGCGTTGGCGGGGCCCTGCCTCGACGCGGCGCGGGGCGGAGGCGGTGGTGGTCGCATCGCGGCGGACGGGGGCGACGGCGGTGGGGGCGGCTGGCCAGAGCAGGAGCGCCAGGCCGGCGATGATGGATGGCTGGAGTGCGGGCATAACCTATTCTAAGAAATGGAGATGCTCGACGCGAACGTCTGAATCCTTGCGGTGTAGAAATGCGTACTGTATCGCACGTTACGCAGCATTCGGGCCCGCCAGTTGCAGTCCGTGCCTGTGCCCCTTCCCGCCCTTCCCGGGTCGCTTTAGGGCCTTCACGCAGACATACTTAAGGGCCGCAGACGAATTCACGGCTGGAGACACCTACCCGCGATGTTCCGCACACCCTTCCGCGCGGCCGCGCTCGCTGGAATGACCCTGACCCTGTCGGGGTGCTCCATCAAGCGGATGGCCATCAACTCGTTGGGCGACGCCCTGTCTTCGGGGAGTTCGTCGACGTTTGCGAAGGATGACGACCCGGAACTGGTTCGGGACGCGATTCCGTTTGCCCTCAAGACGATCGAGAGCCTCATTGACGCCTCGCCGCGGCATCAGGGATTGCTGACCGCGGCGGCCAGCGGGTTCACGCAGTACGGCTTCGCGTTCATCCAGCAGGAAGCCGATTTCACCGAGGCCCAGGACCTGGACCGCGCCACGCAGATGCGGCAGCGGGCCAAGCGGCTGTACCTGCGGGCGTCGGACTACGGGCTGCGCGGGCTGGAGCTCGACATCCCCGGCTTCCGCGAGCGCATCATCCGCGACGCCGACGCGACCGTGGCGAAGGCGACCCGGAAGGACGTGCCCCTGCTCTACTGGACGGCGGCCGCGTGGGGCGCAGCCCTCGCGATCGACGTGAATGATGCAGAACTGGCCATCCGCCAGACGGCCATCGAGAAGATGATGCACCGCGCGCTGGTGCTCGACGAGTCGTTCGAGATGGGCGCACTGCACGATTTCTTCATCACGTGGGAAGCGGCGCACGCGAGCGCCGGCGGGTCGGTGGCCAAGGCCCGCGAACACTTCGCGCGAGCGACGCAGCTCGCCGACGGACGGCGCGCCGCGCCGTATGTCGGCCTCGCCGAGGCGGTGTCCATCACCGAGAACAACAAGAAGGAATTCGAGTCCCTGCTCAAGCAGGCGCTCGCGGTGGACATCAACAAGGCCCCCGAACAGCGGCTGGCCAATGTCATCAACCAGCGGCGTGCCCGCTGGCTGCTCAGCCGCATCGACGACCTGTTCGTCGACTAACCTGCCTACTCAATGATTCGCACATACCGTCCCATCGTCTTCGTCCTCACCCTCCTCGCCGCGTTCGCGCTGCCCCTGCGCGCGCAGGCGCCGGTGACGGTGAAGATGGCCACGCTCGTTCCCGAGAACTCGTCCTGGTTCCTCGTCCTGAAGGAGGTTGCCGATCAGTGGGGCAAGATCTCCGGCGGCAAGGTGCGCGTGCTGCTGTATCCCGGCGGTCGCCAGGGTGACGATCCGGATGTGGTGCGCAAGATGAACCTGGGCACCCTCAACGCCGGCGTGCTGACCTCCGCCGGGTTGGGAGAGATTGACCGCAGCATCTACGCCCTGAGCATCCCGATGGCCTTCAATGACTACGAAGAGGTCTACGCGGTGCTCGAGAAGATGCGCCCCGAACTGGAGGCCACGTTCGCGGCCAAGGGCTTCGTCGTGCTCAACTGGGCGGACGGCGGGTGGAACCATTTCTTCACGAAGTCGGCGGCCGCGACGCCGGAACAGATGAAGAAGCTCAAGCTCTTCAGCTGGGCGGGCGATACCAAGACGACGGAGGCGTACAAGAAGATGGGGTTCGATCCGCGCCCCGCGCCGTCCACCGAACTCGTGACGGGGCTGCAGACCGGCCTCTTCGAGGCCTTCCTCGCCCCGCCGCAAGTGGCGCTCATCACGCGCTACTACGAGCAGACGAAGTACATGACCGACATGAAGGTCCAGATCCTCATGGGCGCCACCGTGATCCGCAAGGAGACGTGGGAGCGCATTCCGGCGGACCTGCGTCCGAAGCTGCTGGACGCCGCGCGCAGCGCGGGGGCGAAGCTGCAGCGGTCCATTCGCGACAGCTATCAGCGCGACGTGGATGCCATGAAGAAGACGGGCCTGACCGTCGTGCCGGTGGACGCGCGCACGCGGGACCAGTGGCGGCGCTCGGTGGAGGCGGGCTATCCCATCATCCGCGGCGGCGTGATGCCGGCGGACGCGTTTGACGACGCGCTGCGCTTCCGCGACGAGTATCGGCGGCAGCAGGGCGCGGCCAAGAAGTGAGCCGCGTCTTCACGGCGTTCCGTCGCACCGAACAGGCCATCCTGGTTGTCACGCTCGGGCTGGCCACCACGCTTCCGCTGATCGACATGCTTGGCCGTCCGCTGGGCGGCTTTCACCTGGTCGGCACCGCGGAATACGTGCAGCAGCTCACGCTCTGGCTGGCCTTCGTGGGCGGCATGGCGGCGACGGGGCAGGCCAAGCACCTGACGCTTTCCACCGCCGAGTTCTTCGGCGAGGGCATCTGGCGGCAGGTCACGCGCCTGCTGTCGTATTCGGTGGCCGCGGCCGTCGTCGGCATCCTCGCATATGCCAGCGCCAAGGTCGTCATCGCCAACCGGCTCGAGCCGAAGATGCTCTCCATCGGCATTCCCGAATGGATGAGCGAGATCATCATGCCGGTGGCGATGGGCGTGATGGCCCTGCAGTTCACGTGGTTCGCGTCGGACAAGTGGTGGGGACGCGCCATCGCGCTCGCCTGCGTCGGCGGCGCCTTCGCCGTCGGCCTGCTCCCGGCCGAGCACGCACACTACGTCTGGCCGCTGGCTCTGCTGGTGCTCGCCGCCTCGCTCCTCGGCGCACCGGTCTTCGTGGCGATGGGTGGCGTGGCGCTCGTCTTCTTCTTCACCGAAGGCACGCCGGTCGCCGCCGTCTCGGCGGAAGTGTACCGCCTCATCGCGTCGCCGACGCTCCCCGCCATCCCGCTGCTGACCGCCGCGGGCTACGTGCTGGCCGAGAGCGCGGCGGCCGAACGCCTGGTGCGCTTCTTCCGCGCGGTGTTTGGCTGGATGCCGGGCGGCATCGCGGTGATGGTGGCCGCCGTCTGCGCGCTCTTCACCACATTCACCGGCGGTTCGGGCGTGACGATCATCGCGCTCGGCGGGCTGGTGTATCCCATCCTGAAGAAGGACGGCTATTCCGAGGGCTTCTCGCTCGGCCTCGTGACGGCCGCCGGCTCACTCGGCCTGCTCTTCCCTCCCAGCCTGCCGGTGATCCTGTACAGCGTGGTCGCGAGCTCCCGCGAGGCGTCGGTGCCCGCCGACCAGCTTTTCCTCGCCGGCCTGCTGCCGGGGCTCCTGCTGGTCGTGCTCACGGCAGGCTACGGCATCATCGTGGGCCGGCGCATCGTGCGGGAACGGAAGCCGTTCGCCTGGCGCGAGGTGGGCGCCTCGGCGTGGGGCGCCAAGTGGGAACTGCTGCTGCCGGTGCTGATCGTCTCGCTGTTCGTCACCGGGACTGCCACGATGATCGAAACGGCGGCCGCGGCGCTCGCGTACACGATCATCATCGAGTGCTTTGTCACCCGCGACATCAAGGTCTTCTCGGCGCTCCCCGAGGTGTTGCTCAAGTCCGCGGCGCTGATGGGCGCGGTGCTGACGCTGCTCGCGGTCGCGATGGGGCTGACGAACTACCTCGTGGACGCGATGATCCCCGACGCGATCCTCGCGTGGGTGCAACAGCACATCCACTCGCCGGTGGTCTTTCTGCTGGCGTTGAACGTGCTGCTGCTCATTCTCGGCAGCGTGCTCGAGATCTACTCGGCGATCATCATCCTCGCGCCGCTCATCGCGCCGATGGGCACGGCCTTCGGCATCGACCCCGTGCACCTGGGCGTGATCTTCCTCGCGAATCTGGAGATGGGCTTCCTGCTCCCGCCCGTGGGGCTGAACCTGTTCTTGAGCTCGTCGCGCTTCAACCAGCCGCTGACGGCGCTGTACCGGCACGTGCTGCCGTTCCTGATCATCACGGGGATCGGCGTGCTGCTGATCACGTACCTGCCGTGGATGAGCTTGGGGATCCTTGAACTGGTAGGGAAGAGATAAACAACAGAGAAACAACGGAAATACAACAGAGAGACAACAGTACTCGTGGGATCCACCTCCCTCGCTCTGTTGTCTCTCTGTTGTTTCTCTGTTGTCTCTCTGTTGTTTCTCTCTGTAGTCCCTCTTTCGTACTATTTCTAGGGCCTTTCCTTACTGCGGCTCGTACCGCCTGACCGCACAATTTCAGTACGGGTCCGGCGTTCCCCACCGTCTTGGCGCGCGTGGGCGCGCCCGTGCGGGATGCGTCGCGGTACCCGGCATCGGGAGGAATCCATGTCGAATCGTTCAGTGTTCGCGGCCTTCGCCGTCCTGCTCCTGGCGGCCCCGGCCACCCTCCGGGCGCAGGAGGAGGACATTGACTTCGTGAAGGCGCGGCGGGAGTTCGTCGCCGGACAGCCTCGCGCCGCCGCCAATACGCTCGTGCTCGCCAGCCTTGGCGTCCGCCAACAGGTGGGGCGCTGCCGAGATGAAACGGTGGGGACCGAGTTGCTGAATTCAGAGAGCAATCTCGAGAAACTCGCGGGCGACCTGCGCAATGGCAGCCTCAAGGACGTCAAGGTCCTCGACGCACAGCTCACCAAGATCGATCGCAACCTTGCGCGCCATCACCTGCTCCTCGTGAAGGCGGTGCTGCAGCGGCCGCGCGCGGACAATATCCCGCCGACGGCCCGCGACCTGGATCGTCTCGCGTACCACTATGAGCGGTCGTTCACGCTCAACGGCAAGAAGCCGAACGCCGAGCAGGCGCAGGCGATCGCCGACGCGCAGAAGCTCGGGAAGGACATCGAAGCGACGAACGCCATTCCGGCGACGGCCGCCGCGGTGGTGGCGTCCATCGAGAAGCAGCTGCTGGCGGAGCCCGCGGCGCCGTAAGCGCTCGCGGCCACCCGGCGATGGGCGCCGGGCGATGGACCAACGCCGGGCTCGCGCGAACTCGCGCCGGCCCGGCGTTTGGCATCACTCCCCTCGCTCAGTCGTGACAGCAGTCGGTGCAGGGCGGCTCGCCGCGCAACCCTTCGAAACCTTCCTTGGCGATGATCGGCACCATGGCCAGCGCGGCCACGGGGTCGGCCCACCACCAGCCGAGCACCGCGTTCAGCAGCAGCCCCGCGAGCAGGATCACCGACAGCCACATGCAGAGCGAAGTTTGCGTGGCTTCCGCGGTCAGGGCCCGGCTCCCCAGCGCAATGCCCACGCGCCGCTTGGCGCGCGCGAGCAGCGGCATGATGAGCACGGACGCGGCGGCCAGCGCGATGCCGACGGGGCTCTCGCTCGGCGCTTCGCGCTGCCAGAGCGCGAGGCCGGCATCCACCAGTACATAGAGCGCGAGCGCCATGAACAGGGCGCCGATGAGGCGGTGCGCCGTGCGCTCGGCCCGATCCCGCCGCGCGTGATCGGCGTCGGCCCCGAGTCGCCACAGGGCGATGCACGAGGCGGTGAGTTCGATGCCGCTGTCGATGCCGAATCCGATCAGCGCCACCGAGCCGGCCGCCGTGCCCGCGGCGATGGCCACCACGCCCTCGAGACTGTTGTAGCCCAGCGTGGCAAGGTTCAGCCGACGGCTGCGGGAGACGAGTTCCGCGCGGGTGTCAGTGGTCAGAAGGGTGGCGCCCATGCGCTGAAAGCTACCTACGGAGCATCCGCCATAACCAGTACAGCAGGACGCGAAATGGTGGCGGGTCCGCGCCGGCGCCCGCCATCTTAGTCGCATGTCCACTTCGCCTCACCCGACGGGGTTCGCGCCGCTGACCCGCTCCGGCGCCGTCGCCAGCTTGCTGCTGGCCGCCACCGTCTCGCTGGCTGCGCAGCAGTTGCCGCCCATCACCTTCACGATCCGCGTCCCAGATCCTGCCTCGCATCTCGCGCGCATCGAAGCTCGCATTCCGGCGCGTGGCAAGGACACCCTCGAACTGATGATGCCCGTCTGGTCCCCCGGGTTCTATCGCGTCGAGGACTATGCGGGCAAGGTGCAAGACTTCGCGGCCATTGGTCGCCGCGGAGCGCCGCTCGCGGTCGCGCATCCGCAGCCGAACCGGTGGCGGGTGGCGACGGGAGGCGCCCGCGAAGTGACGGTGACCTACACGCTGCTCTGTGCCAGCCGTTCCGTGACAACCAACTGGGTCGGCGACGATCTTGGCGTCTTCAATGGCAGCGCCACGTACATCACGCTTGCCGAGCGGGCACGGCGCCCGCACGAGGTGCGCCTCGAATTGCCACCGCAGTGGACGGCGTCGGCGACGGCGCTCGCACGGGTTCGACCCGGCGTGGCGAATCAATACCGGGCGGACGACTACGATACGCTCAACGATTCGCCCATCGTCGCGGGATCGCTGTCAACACACGAATTCACCGTGGCCGGCAGCCGGCATGTGCTCGTCGATGCCGGCAATATCGCGGGCTGGGACGGTGAGCTCGCGGCCCGGAACATTCGGCAGTTCGTGCGCGCGGATTCGGCGCTGTGGGGATCCCTGCCCTTCCGGCGTTACGTCTTCCTGAACCTGTTCCGGCCGGGTGGCGGCGGCCTCGAGCACCTCAACTCGACGCTGCTCACCTCGCGCGTCAGTCCGGACGCGCCGGGTGGCAACCTGCGCTGGCTGAATTTCGTGAGCCACGAGTACTTCCACGCGTTCAACGTGAAGCGCCTGCGCCCGGTGGAACTCGGCCCGTTCGACTACGAGCATCCGCCGAGCACCGAGAGCCTGTGGATTTCGGAGGGACTCACCTCGTACTACGGTGAACTGCTCGTGGCGCGCGCCGGCCTCGGCTCACCCGGCGACTTTCTGGCGACGCTCTCGTCGCACATCCGCAGCGTGCAGCGCTCACCCGGGCGGCTGCGGCAGACACTCGCGCAGTCGTCGCAGCAGGTCTGGACGGCCGGCACGTCGGGCGTCGGGCAGGATCCGGCCACCACGGTGAGCTACTACGACAAGGGACCGATTGTCGGTTTCCTGCTCGACGCGCACATCCGTCGATCCAGCCGCGGCGCCCGGAGTCTCGACGACGTGATGCGGCAGGCGTACGCAGAGTACTCGGGCGCGCGGGGCTTCACGCATGACGAATTCGTGGCCGTCGCCGAGTCGGTCGCCGGACACTCGCTGCGCGAGTTCTTCCGTCGCGCGGTCTTCTCCACGGAGGAGCTCGACTACGCCGAGGCGCTCGAGTGGTTCGGACTTCGTTTTGTGACGGCTGATGCCGTTCGCGAGTGGCAACTGGAGCCGCTCCCCGAGGCGACGCCGGAACAGCGGGCGCACCTGACAGCGCTTGTTGCCGTGACGATCGGAGATCGCTAGCAGGCGCGGCCGGCCACGAACCAGCAGCTGGCTTGGGGCGATGCCTTCATGAAGTCGAGGAGCATCGCCCCGACCTTTTGCCGGGCGCCGGTGCCGGGGTGCGTGTTGTCCGTGGCAAAGTCCGATGGCACCCACGTGAGGCCGTCCGACCGCGGCGTCGCGCCGTTGGCCCACAGGTAAGGTCCCCACGCCAGCCACGGCGCCACGATGCCAGGGCGCAAGTCGCCGGCGCGCGCATCAGGAACCCCATCCGTCCCCTGCTTGATCTGCGCCTCGATGAGCCATTTGACGGCGTAGCCCGTCTCGTACGCGAACGGCTCCGGATTCAGCGTGCCGGATTGCGCGTACCCCGCGTAGATGCGGCTGGAGAGGAAGACCATCTGCAGGTTCGGATAGCGCACCTTCAGCGTGCGCACGAGCTTGCCGAGGCCCGTGACGATCGCGTACGCGTCCGCATTCGCCGCCGGCAGCGAGACGCTCGGTCCGGGCGTGGCCTGCTTGAGCCAGACGGCCTGCACCTGCGCCTCGGTGACGCCGAGGGCGGCGAGGCGCTGGTCGCGCACGGTGGCATAGGTGGCGTCGGTCGGCTCATCCCAGTTGACGATGACCATTCCGCCCTGCGCGCCATCCGCGAGCACCACGCGCGCCCGGTTGAACGACGGATCGGCGAGCGCCTGCCCCACAAACGAGAAGGACTGGCACGCGGTGGGCCCGCCACCGCAGTACTCCTGCGTGGTGTTGGACATGCCGACGGAGAGCAGGACGATCTTGCCGTTGGCGTCGGGCTGCCCCGCGGCGTTGAGCGGCCGGATGTTCCGCGCGAACGTGGCGCCGAGCGCGGCATGCACGCTCGGCATCGTGTTCGCGCCATTCGGATACAGTCCGCCCTGGAAGCCGCGATAGGTGCGCGCGCCCAAGTCAGTGAGAGGTACCTTCGCAGTGTCTGGCAGGAGCGAAGTGTCGGGACCGGACGGCGAGGTGGAGGAGGTGCAGGTCGCCAGGACCGCGACAACTCCCGGCAGCAGGACGAAGCGGACGCGCCGCGCCGACCGAACCGCTACTCGCACCGCGGCCGTCCGAATCCGGGTGGACCGCCCGCGGCCGGCGCCGCCTGCACCGTCGGCTTGGGCCACGTGTTGTCGGACGGATCGCGATCCGGGAACCGGCAGTACGGATCGAGCGTGATCTTCTCGATGGGGCGCGGTCCGAAGTCGAGCACAGCATTGAACGTGCGATTGCCGTTGAACCAGACGTCCACCGGCCACGTCACCACGGCGGTCGTGCCGTCGGTCATCACCGCGTTCTTCATCGGCCGGATGTCCGGCCCTTCCGCCGCGAATTTCACGCGCAGCACCACCGGCGACGGCATCTGGCCGTCCTGCCGCACGGTCACCGTCGTCGTGCCGTGGGCGCTGCGCACCCCGGTAATCGATCCGTCCACCGATTCCGTCGTGAACAGCCAGTAGTACCAGAACCAGCCCAGCTCCTTCTTGAGCGCGCGGCTCATCAAGAAGGCGTAGTCCCACGGCGCGGGATGCTTGAACAGCCAGGCCTTGGCGAACTCGCTCTGCGCGCGCCAGACCGCGGTGTCGCCCACGAGGCCGCCGAGCATCGAGAGCATCAGCGGCGCCTTGCTGTACGCCTGGAAGCGATACATCGGGCCGCCGTAGTTGGCGTCCCACATCAGCGGCGCCTCGGTCTCGTCGCCGCTGGTGCGCCCGTACGACTGCCCCAGCCCGTCGAGGTTCGCGGCCTGCCGGTTGCGATCCGCGCCGGAGAGGATGTTCATGTACTGGTTGAACCCCTCATCCATGAAGCCGTACCACGTCTCATTGTTGCCGACCATCATCGGCCACCACTGATGGCCCGTCTCATGATCGGCGGCGCCGGCGGCCGACCCGATGAACATCGGGAACTCCATTCCCGTGTCCGGACCGTCGGTAAGCGTGAGCTGCGGGAACTCGTACGGAATCCACAGCTTCGAGTAGAACTCCAGGGCATGCTTGGCCAGCGGACCGGCCTGCACGTACTGCGGGGCGTGGCCCGGCTCGTAGAACAGATGGACCGGGATCACGCCCTTGCCCGGAATCGTCGCGCGCGTGACGTCCCAGACGAAACGATCGGAGCTCGACCAGGCGAAATCGCTCACGAGGTCGGCGACCCAGTGCCAGGTGAGCCGCGTGCCATCGGCGGTGGACTTTCCGGGGCCGCGTTCCGCGGCGGTGACCACCGGCCGGATGCTGTCGGACTCGAGCGCGTGCGACAACCGCTCGCGGGCCGTGGGCGTCAGCACCTCGGCGGGGTTCTGCAGCAAACCCGTGGCGGCCACCAGCCATCCGGCGGGCGCATCGATGGTGACGTCGAAGTGGCCGAAGTTGTTGTAGAACTCTGACGGGCCCAGATACGGGTCGGTGTCCCAGCCTCTCAGGTCGTCGTAGACCGCGACGCGCGGGTACCACTCGGCCACCTGCACCAGGCTGTCGCCCCACGCGCCCATGCGCAGGCCGCGTCCGTTCTCCGCGTTGGGCGCCTTGAAGTTCCACTCCGCCTCGAGCGTCGCCGTGCTGCGCGGCGCGATGGGCGTGGGGAGCGTGATGCGCGCGGAGGTCGTGTTCATTCCCGTGGCCGCGAGCCGCACCGGCGGCGGCGCCCCCTGCGCGCCCGGCCCGCCTGGACGCCGCTGCGGCGCCGGCGGGTTGAGATCCACCGTCTCGCCGTTGAAGGTGATGCGCGTGACGCGCATGCCGTCGGTGATCTCGGGGACCGTCTGCGCCCGCGCGACGTTGGCGGCGTAGATGTTCTGGTCGAGGCGCAGCTGGATGCTGCGCATCGCCGAGTCGCTGTTGTTGTGGATGACCACCGTCTCGCGGCCGCTGATCCGCATGGCGGGCACATCCAACCGCGCCTGAATGGTGTAGTCCACGCGCGTCTGCCAGTAGCTCTTTCCGGGCCGGCCCGTGGAATCACGCGTTCCGGCGGCGAAGGCGCGTCGGATCATGTTGGTCAGCGGAATGTCGCGCCGGATGGCGCGCGTCGGCGCCTGCGCGGTGGCGGCCAGCGGGAGGACGAGCGCGGTGAACGCGAGCAGCCGGGTTGCGCGCATGCGGAGATCCTGTTGAAGGTGGCGCCGCGATCACGCGGCACTTCTGTTACGCGCCGCGGTGCCCCGACGTTTTGGGCAGGTGTGCCTTCGGCACGGGCGGCGGCGCCGGATGCGCGGCCAGCGGCGGCGGCGGCTGGTCCTTGTCCGCCTTGGGGAGTCGCGTCTGCGTCTTGTGCGACGCGAAATCGGGAACCTTGGTGTTGTGCTTCTTTGACATAGAGAGGCCCTCCGTGTCCTCTGGGCGGGGAAGTCGCTCGGAGCGAGCGCCGCATCGTCCTGTATGATTCTCTCGCGCATCACACAGGTGCGCAATGCCGCGGAGTCGTACGAACCCCGTCGCTCTACGGTTGCCTGGGGAACACCGTGTCCAGGTGCCGCATCTGATCCTCGTAGCACGCCGGGCAGATCCCGTGGCTGAACACCACGTCCGAATGGTCGGTGACGTAATGCTCGACCTGCTGCCAGGCGTCGTCGCTCGTTCTTACCTTCTTGCAGTACGAGCAGATCGAGAGGATCCCTTCGAGCCGTGAGACGCGGTCGAGCGTCGCCTGCAGTTCCGCCTTCTGGAGCGTGAGTGTCTGGTTGAGCTGCTGCAGCACGAGGTTGGCTTGCGCGAGGTCGCGCTGCGCGCCCGCGTAGTCCCGGTTGAGCATCAGCACGACCTCATTGAGCCGCGTGAGCTCCTCGATGTCATGCTCCGCGATGATGCGCAGCTCCCGTCCCGCGCGAGTGACCACGCCGCGCAGTGAACAGGTGCGCCCCTGGAAATCGCCGATGGTCAACAGGCCGCGATAGACGTCGCCAGCATCACTGGCGGCCGTCCCCGCGGCCGTCCCGGCGAGCGTCTCGAACGTCGGCTGCAGAAAGCAGTGGGCGACGTTGGCGCCGGGATGGCCGTCCGACGCCGGCTCGATCAATCGCCGGAAGCCCGCTTTCGCCCACCGCAGCGTGCCGTCTTCGTCGACGTTCGCCACCGCGACCGCGGTCAGCGACTCCAGCTCAGGAAAAGGGTGATCCATCACGATACGCCACCCACCATTGCCTCGGCGCGCTCGAGCGCCGCCCGGGCGTCAACGCCGACCGCATCCGCGTGCACTCGCTCGGCAATAGGTGCGAAGTTGTTGATCGCAAGCCCGCCCACGATCACGCCGGGACGCCGCAGGCCAAGGCGCGCGTCGAGCTGCGCGATGACGTCGCGAACCACCGGCAGCTGTTGCGCAAACGAGACCGACAGGCCGAGCAGGTGGGGCTGCCATTCGATGACCTGGCCGATGAGCGCCGGCGTCGGCACGTTTGGCCCGAGATAGCGCACGTCCCATCCGCCCAGCAGAAAGGCATCCGCGACAATGCGCAGTCCGATGGCGTGGTCGTTGCCCGCGACGCAGGCCAGCAGCACCTTCTTGCCGTTCGCGGCACGCGGCGACGCCTGCAGCAGGGCGATGGTCATCACCGACTGCACGATGGCGCTCGCCATGTGCTCCTGAGCGACGGACACTTCGTTTGCCTGCCAGCGCTCCCCGATGCGATACAGCGCCGACTGGATGACGTGGAGCTCGACGTCGACCAGCGAACGCCCGTCATTCATGCAGCGTAGCACGACCGCGAGCGCGTCCTGCTGGCTGCCGGCCAGGAGGGCGGCCTCGAATTCCCGCGCTTCAGGCCACGCCTCCCGCGTCATGCGCGGCGCCGGTGGCGCGGCGCCGGCATCCATAAATTCTCCGCGCGCCGCCCGCAGCGCCGTGACGACCACCGCGGCATCGGCTGCGTTCAACCGTTCCGCAAAGAACTCGGCCAGCCACTCGAGCGACAGCGGCAGATGCTCGGCGGGGACGCCGCGCGCCGCCAGCACGCTGGCCAGCCAGCGCAGGTAGTCCACCATCGGTTGCAGCAGCCCGAACTCGAGGACGGGGCGCAGGAACTCCAGGTGGAAAGCCAGGTCCTCGCGCGTCGCCTCCCGGCCGCGCGCGCCGAAGCGCTCGAGCGCCTTCGGGAAGGTCGCATAGAACCGCTCCGCGACGGCGTTCACCGCGTCGGACCTCAGCGCATGGAAGCGCTCGAGACCCGACTGGTCAAGCAACCGCCGTTCGGAGCCGGTGGACACGGAGCGTCTCACAGTGGGAGAGGCATGCTGCACTACGGTCCTGCGCAGGGAATCTCGGCGGCGGTGTGCGCGCCCGCAATGCCGCGCACCCGGGGAGAGACCCGCTGGCGCGTTCTATCGATCGTCCAGGAAGAACCCGTCCGCGTCGAGATGCGCCGGGAACCGCCGCCGGTGCTCCCGCAGCCGCTCCAGCGACAGCACCGCCTTCGCGGTCTGCGCCGTCGCGTCGCATTCCACGAGGGTTTGCCCCACCGGATCGGCGGCAATCGATCCCCCTTGGTACGGATGGCCATTGCCGTCCGTGCCGGTGCGGTTCACGCCCACCACGTAGCAGAGGTTTTCCATCGCCCGCGCGCGCAGCAACGTGCGCCACGCCTCGTGGCGCGCCGCCGGCCAATTGGCGACGTAGAGCAGAAGATCATATTCGAGTTCGTCGCCCCGCGTTGGGTCGGGGCGGTTGCGCGCAAAGACCGGGAAGCGCAGGTCGTAGCAGACCATTGGGCAGATGCGCCAGCCGTGAAATTCCACGATGAGCCGCCCGCGGCCCGCCGCGTACCACTGCTGCTCGCGCGCCATGCGGAACAGGTGCCGCTTGTCGTAGTGGCGCACCGCGCCGTCTGGTGTCGCGAACAGCAGGCGGTTGAAAACGGCCTCGCCGTCGCGGATCTGCACGCTCGCGGTCACGGCCGCGTCACGCGCGCGCGCCAAATCCCGCATCCAGGCGACCGTCTCACCCTCCATCGTTTCGGCCCGCGACACGGCGTCGTTGGAGAAACCGGTGGTGAAGGTCTCCGGCAGCACGATCAGCTGTGGATCGTTGCCGACATCCGTAGCAGCCGCGGCCCCCGCCGCGCCGAGCATCCGCTCCACTTGCGCGCGGTTTGCCGCTGGATCGTGCCAGCGCGTGTCGGGTTGCACCAGCGTCACGCGCAGATCGGGCTCGCTCATCTAGACTCCGTCCAGCGCGCTGCGTACGGTCGCGAGCAGCGTGCGGGTGTCGAACGGTTTCTGCAGGAATTTCGCCCCGTGCTGAAACGCGCCACGGCTGGCAAAGACGTCCGCCGCGTGTCCCGACATGAAGACGGGTCGAAGGGTGGGGAGCAGTTCCAGCAACGCCGCCGCCAGGTCGCGTCCATTCATGACCGGCATCACCAAGTCGGCGAGCAACAGGTGCACCGCCCCCGGATGTTCACTGGCAATCCGCAGCGCCTCCACCGGTCCGCTCGCGGCGAGCACCTCGTAGCCCTCGTTCTGGAGCACGCGCTGGGCCAGCCGAAGCAGCGCGGGCTCGTCCTCGACCACGAGGATGGTCTCGTGACCGCGTGACACCGGGACCGCGGGCTCGACGGGCCGCCTGGGCGGCACTTCACCTTCAAAGCGCGGCAGGTAGATGGCAAACACCGCCCCCGCGCCCGGCTCGCTCTCGACGGTGATGAAGCCCTCGTTCTGCCGCACGGCGCCGTAGACCGAGGCCAGCCCGAGCCCGGTTCCTTCGCCGAGCGCCTTGGTCGTGAAGAACGGCTCGAAGATGCGCGCGCGCGTCGCCTCATCCATTCCGCGGCCCGTATCGCGGACGGAGAGGCAGACGTACTCACCGGGCGCCGCGTCCACGTGCGCCTCGCAGAACGCGGCATCCACCGAACAATTGCCGGTGGCAATCGTCACGTGGCCCACGTCGGCGATTGCGTGGCGCGCGTTCAGGGCGAGGTTGGTCAGGATGCTGGCCACTTGCGTCGGATCCACCTTCACCGGCCAGACGGAGTCCGCTGGCTCGAACGTGACGTCGACGCTCTCCCCCAGCAGCCGCTGCAGCATGCGCATCTCGCCGGCAACGGTATCGTTGAGGTCGAGCACCACCGGGTCGGCGTGCTGCCGCCGTGCAAACGCCAGCAACTGGCGCGTCAGCGCGGCCGACCGCTCCGCCGACTTCCGGATTTCGACGAGTTCTTCGTAGAGGGGATCGCTGGGGGCCACCTTCATCAGCGCCAGCTCCGCCGACGCGAGGATCACGCCGAGCATGTTGTTGAAGTCGTGTGCGACGCCGCCCGCCAGGCGGCCCACCGACTCCATTCTCTGGATCTGCTCCACCTGGGCCTGCAGCCGGAGCCGCGCATCCTCCTCGCGCTTGCGGTCGGTGACATCCTGCACGGTCGAGATCATCAGGTCCTGCTCCGGCAGCGGGATGTTGCTCGCCGAGATCACGCGCTGCTCGCCACTGGCGGTCGTGATCGGGATGTCCTCCCAGTGCATCCGGTCGATGTCCCCGGACATGAGGTCTGCCATGATCCGCGTCCGCATCTGCTCGCGGAAGATCGGATCGCGGTAGACCTTCTCGAAGAAGTCGTCGACGCCTTCGATGCTCCCCGGCTCCACCCCGTAGGTGCGCTCGAACTTCGTGCCGATGTAGAGCTGCCGCCCCGTGGAGATCTCATTGACGGCGAGTCCGAGCGGCAGGTGCTCCAGCAGCGTCTCCACGAAGCGGCTGCGCCGGCGCAACTCCTCCTCGGCCCGCCGTTGCCGGCTGACGTCGCGGATCACCAGGAACTGCACGGGCCGGCCGCCGAGCGTGGTCGGGACCACGCTCACGTCCACGGCGGTGCTGCCGCCGTCGAGCCGCCGCAGGGTGAGCGGCCGCGGTGCGGCCGGTCCATCCTCAGCGGACGGGCTGCGCATCAACGCCTGCACGTCGTCCCACGACTCCGGGACAAAGCGATCGCGCAGCGGATGACCGATCAGCTCGGCCTTGCCCGCCGCCCCAGACATCCGCAGGGCCATCGCGTTCGCGTAGGTGACCTCCCCCTCGTCCACGATGAACACACAATTCGGGGCCAGTTCGACGACGGCCCGAAAGCGCTCCTCGCTTTCCCGCAGGTTCTCCGTGATGCGCCGCATCGCGGTGATGTCGCGGCGCGTCACCACGACGCCCAGTATCTCCCCGTCCGTGCCGCGGAGCGGCCACGCGCTGGAGAGCATCACCCGCTCGGGATCCACCGCCACCGGCAGCTCAAGGTCGCTGAAGCTCTCGCCCTGCTCGGTGACGCGGCGCAGGAGCGGCTCGATAATCGCCCAGACGTCGGGGCGCACGATCTCGCGCACGGATCGGCCGAGATGGGCGTCGGACGGCAGCCCGTTGGCCGCGGCGGCCGGGGCATTGATGCGCACGTAGCGGAGGTCGCGATCGAGCACGGCGATGCCCAGCGGACTCATGCCCATCAGGCTGTCGAGGATCACCTCGTCCAGACGATCCGCAGGGGTCATATGCGCTCCAGTCGCTCGATGGCGGCGTCGAGCGTCGACGCGTGCTTCGCGAAACAGAGCCGCACGATGCGCTGCGCCGGCGGAGACGCGGCATAGAAGGGCGAGAGCGGGATGGACGTGACGCCGTGCGTGGTGCACAGCCAATGCGCAAACGCCGCGTCGCCCAGGTCCGAGACGGCCGAATAGTCCACGAGTTGAAAGTAGCTGCCGCCCACCGGCAGCGCGCGCAGCCGGGTGCGTCCCAGCTGGGCGCGGAAGCGGTCGCGCTTGGCCTGGTAGAACGCGCTTAGTGACGCGTGATGCTCGGGATGCTCGCGCAGCATCCCCGCGAAGGCCCACTGCGCCGGCGTGGACGTGGCAAACGTGTTGTACTGGTGCACCTTCCGAAACTCGGTGGTGAGCGCCGGCGGGGCGACGCAATACCCCACCTTCCACCCCGTGCAGTGATACGTCTTGCCGAACGAGGAGACGACGAAGGCGCGCGCGGCCAGCTCCGGCGTGCGCAGCACGCTCTCGTGACGCCGGTCATCGAAGACGATGTGCTCATACACCTCGTCGGAGATGACCACGAGGTCGTGCCGGTCGGCGAGCTCCGCCAACTGGCGCACGTCGTCGTTCGACCAGACGGCCCCGGACGGATTGTGCGGCGAGTTGACGATGACCAGGCGCGTACGCGGCGTCACGGCGGCGGCGATCGCGTCCCAGTCCGGCGCGAAGTCGGTGCCGCGCAGCGGGACGTGCACGCAGCGGCCGCCGGCCAGCACGACGCCCGGTTCGTAGCTGTCGTAGCTCGGATCGAGGACGATGGCCTCGTCTCCGGGGTGGATCACGGCAAGGATAGCGTTGAAGATCGCTTCCGTGGCGCCGCTCGTGACCGTCACCTCGGTGCCGGGATCGACGCGACATCCGTAGATGGCCTCGGTCTTGTCCGCGATTGCCTCGCGCAGCGTCGGGAGCCCGGTCATCGGCGCGTACTGGTTGTTGCCGTCTCGAACGGCACGCGCCAGCAGCTCCGCGAGCGACTCGGGGATGTCGAAGTCCGGGAACCCCTGTCCCAGGTTGACCGCGCCGGTCTCCGCGGCCAGTTGCGACATCACGGTGAAGATCGTGGTGCCCACGGCGGGTAAGCGGGAGGAACGCACTGGCATGCGAGGAAAGATAGGGGCGCGACCAGTATGCAGCATAAATCGCGCCGCAGCCACACACCGGCCCATTTGCGCGTCGTGCGGATTATAATTGGGCGTCGCCTTTCATCAGAGAAACAGGACTCCGCCGTTGCGCACCCCCTCCGCCATCGCCGTGGTTGCCTTGCTCTGGGCCGGAACCGCACCCGCCCAGGAAAAGCCCGCCTCGATCCCGCCCATCTGGGCCGGCTCGTTCGGCGCCGGTCTCGCTATCACGAGCGGCAACAGCAACACGTCAAACTGGAACATCTCGTTCAAGGCGAAGCGCGAGCCCGCCACCGGGTTGATCCTCTCCGCCGACGGTCTGCTGATCCGCGGGACGAAGGACGGCGAGCTGAGCACGGACAAGAGCCTGCTCAACTCGCGGACGGAACTGCGGTTCGCCAACAAGTCGTACGTCTTTGCCCAGACGGCGTACCTGCGCGACACCTTCAAGTCCATCGACTACTTCTTCGCACCGACCGCCGGGCTGAGCTACAAGTTCTACAACGAGGCCACCGGCACCTTCTCCGTGGACGCCAGCGTCGGCGCATCGTGGGAGAAGAACCCCGAGAAGCCGGTGAAAAGCCGCTCGGCAATGGCGTTCGGCGAGAAGTTCACCCGCGCGCTGTCCAAGAACGCCGCCGTCACGCACGGCTTCGCGGGCAACGTCGTGGCGAACGACATGAACAACGGGCTGTACACGGCGAGCGTCGGCCTGGCGGCGTCGGTGACGACGCGGACGCAGATGAAGGTCGAGGTGCTCGATACGTACCGCACCACGCCGCCGCTCGCCACCATCGACAAGAGCGACGTCTCCACCGTGATGTCGTTCGTCGTCAAGTTCTAGGGCGCACCTCCCCCCGGCACCGCCCCGGCAACAAATGCCGCCCCCCGTCCGTTAGGTTTGGAGATGCCCCTCTTCGAGGCCATTCGCCTCGCCCTCCAGACCATTCGCGTGCAGAAGCTCAAGAGCTTCTTCACCGCGCTTGGCGTCTGCATTGGCGTGATGTTCCTCATCACCGTCGTCTCCATCGTCGACGGGATGGGGCGGTACATGGAGACGCAGCTCGTCGGCAAGCTCATCGCCATCAACTCCTTCGAGCTGCGCCATCGCCCGAACATCAACATCGGCGACGTGGACCGCGAGACGTGGATGGAGTACAACCGCCGTCCGCGGATCCTCGAAAGCGACGTGGAACCGGTCGTCGAGGCGCTGCCCGACGGCGCCCTCTGGGCGATGTACTCCGAGGGGAGCGTGCGCGTCGAGTCACCGTACTCGCGTCCCCGCGCGGCCGACGTCACCGCCATCGACGGCCAGTACTTCCAGATCAAGCGGCTGGACGTCACCGACGGCCGCAGCTTCTCGCCGAGTGAAATCACCACCGGCGCCGAAGTGGTGATCATCGGACCGGACCTCGTGAAGCGCCTCTTCCCGACCGTCAACCCGATTGACCGCCAGGTGAAGATGGGCGGCCGGCTGTACACCGTGGTCGGCGTGGGCGAGTCGCGCGGCAGCGCCTTCGGCATGTCGTTCGACAACTACGTCTTCGCGCCGTTCCGGTCGCCCGTGCACCGCCTGCTCAACCGGCAGCCGCACGTCATCGACGCGGTGATCGTGCAGACGCCCATCGCCGAGGCGCTGATCGACGCGCAGGAGGCGGTGCGG
The DNA here is from genome assembly GCA_036504815.1 of Gemmatimonadaceae bacterium. Lineage (NCBI taxonomy): Bacteria > Pseudomonadati > Gemmatimonadota > Gemmatimonadia > Gemmatimonadales > Gemmatimonadaceae > Gemmatimonadaceae bacterium. The sequence continues at coordinate 66,359 of DASXUN010000010.1, forward strand.
TCGGTGATGCGCGCCCGGCACCAGCTGCGGCCGACGCAGAAGGACAACTTCGTGCTCGAGACGTCGGACACCGCGCTCGAGTTCTGGAACAAGATCAAGCAGTACCTGGTGCTCGCCGGCGTCGCGCTCCCCGCGGTGGGGCTGGTCGTGGGCGCCATCGTCATCATGAACATCATGCTGGTGGCCGTCGCCGAGCGCACCCACGAGATTGGCATCCGGAAGGCGCTGGGCGCCAAGCGGCGCGACATCCTCATCCAGTTCCTCATCGAGTCGGCGACGCTGAGCACCTTCGGCGCCGCGATGGGCATCGCGCTCGGCGCCGCCGCCGCCGTGCTCATCCGCACGACCACCCCGATGCCCACCTACGTCGCGCCGTGGTCCATCGCCGTCGGCGTGCTGATTGGCGCGGGCGTCGGCATCATCTCGGGCGTCTACCCGGCGAGCCGCGCGTCGCTGCTCGACCCCGTGGCCGCGCTGCGGCAGGAGTGACCCGCATGCGCCTCCTCGACCGGCTGCGGATGTCCCTGGAGGGCGTGACCATCGCCCTCGACGCGATGAAGGCCAACCGCGTGCGCGCGGCGCTCACCATTCTCGGCGTCGCCGTCGGTGTCTTCGTGGTCGTGCTCATCTCGGCCATGGTGCACGGCATCAACCAGAGCGTGGCCAAGCAGTTCGAGTCGGCCGGGCCCACGACCTTCTTCGTGCAGCGCTATCCCATCGTCTTCGAGGCGTGCGACGACAGCGGCGACACCTGCAAGTGGCGCTCGAACCCCAGTCTCACCTTCGGCGAAGCCGAGGCGCTGAAGCGCGTGGAGACGGTGGGCGAAGTGCTGCTGCAACAGGGATGGGGCGCATCGGCCAAGTATCGCGACAAGCAGCTGGCCAACGTGCAGGTGGCCGGTGTCTCCGCCAACTGGCCGCAGGTGAACCCGCCCAACATGGTGGACGGGCGCGTGTTCACCGAGCAGGAATCGCGGTCGGCCACGCGCGTGGTGGTGATCAACACGACGGCCAAGGAGCGCCTGTTCGGTGAGGAGGACGCCCTCGGCAAGGAGATCACGCTGACGTCGCTGCAGGGCGCCAATCGGGGCGGGCCGTTCATGGTGGTGGGCGTCTTCAAGGACCAGGCAAGCTTCCTCTCCGGCGGCGAGCGGCCGCGGATCATCACGTCCATCTACGCGCTCAACCGCCGCCTCGGGGCCAACACGCGCTGGATGGCGTTCGTGGTGAAGCCGCTCGAGTCGGCGCGGCAGGACGTGACCATCGACGAGGTGACGGCGGCGCTGCGCGGGATGCGCGGCCTGCGGCCGAGCCGCGAGTCGAACTTCGCCATCATCACGCAGGACAAGCTGTTCGACGTGTACAACAAGGTGTTCGGGATGTTCTTCCTGGTGATGATCGCGCTCAGCAGCGTGGGGCTGCTGGTGGGCGGCGTGGGCGTGATCGCCATCATGATGATCTCGGTCACCGAGCGCACCCGCGAGATCGGGGTGCGCAAGGCCCTCGGCGCGACGAGCGGCGTGATCCTGTGGCAGTTCCTGGTGGAGGCCGTCACGCTCACCGCCACCGGGGCCGCCATCGGCCTGATCGTTGGCTGGGGCGGCTCGTTCATCATCCGGTCGTATACGCCCATCGCCTCGTCGGTGCCGCCGCTGGCGGTGGTCGCGGCGCTGGCCACGAGCGCCTTTACCGGCATCGTCTTTGGCATGCTGCCCGCGCTCAAGGCGGCGCGGCTCGATCCGGTGGTGGCGCTCCGGCACGAGTAGCGCACGCGGGGCCTGGTGACCGGGCAGCGCGACCGCGCACGGGGGGTCGAACTCCCCCACAAGGGTGTGGCGCGGGTCGGCTCCGACCCACATACTGGGAGCTTGTGAAGCTGGCCCCCCCAGACTGGAGAACCGTATGCCCCCCCGTCTCTCCGCTGTTCCAGCGTTTGTCCTTTCGTTGATGGTGCTCGCCTGCGCCAAGCAACCGGCGCCCGTCGTGGAAGCCAGCGGCGGGTGCGCCGACGCGCACAGCGCCCAGGTCTGCACCTGGTCCAAGTCCCAAGGCGACAGTCTCATCGAGGTCGGCGCGACGGTGCCGCTGGCCAGCATCGAGAATGCGCCCGCCAGCGCGCCCATGGTCTGGCCGCCGGCCGCCATCGCGACGCTGGACGTTCCCGCCGCCGCCCAGAAGTCGTCCGGGTTTACGCACTTCACCATGTACTGGGAAGCCACCGGTCATCCGCCCGGACCGTACCTCACGCCGCACTTCGACTTCCATTTCTATACCGTGGCCAATGCCGATCGCCTGGCCATCGACTGCAAGGATGAGGCGCGCCCCGCGTCGATCCCCGACGCCTACGCCCTTCCCGACATCCCGCTGCCGCCCATGATGTCGAAAATGACGGGCGTGCCGGCCCTCATCGGGATCTGCGTCCCGCAGATGGGGATGCACTCGCTGCTGCGCTCGGAGATGGAGAGCAAGGAGCTGTTCCGTGGCAGCATGGTGATCGGCTACTACCATGCCAAGCCCATCTTCATCGAGCCGATGATCACCAAGGCGATGTTGATGGAGCGGAAGTCGTTCGACCTGCCCATTCCGTCGATCCCGGGCATCGGGACCCACCCGAGCAAGTTCCACGCGGCGTTCGACGAGGCCAAGCAGGAGTACCGCTTCACGTTCTCGGGATTCGTCACGGCGAGCTGAGCGCTGCCGCATCCCTCGCCAGACGGATGCGGCGTACTTCTTTTATGCGATAGCAACCGCGCCTGCATCGGCGCACCCTTCGATAGATCCGCCGGTCGCGCCCACGTGGGCCGCGCACCGGCGGCGGACCCGGGGAGTGCATGGGCGCGGAGCAAAGACTGCAGGGCAAGGCGGCGGTGTGCGCGGCGCGGCGTTCGTGACCGCGCACGCCGCGGCGAACCTTGCGGCCGTCACGCGCCAGGGTGACGCGCTCGTGACCGCGGTGTCTGGAGTGTGGCAGCTTGAGCGCCCCACGCCGCGGTTCGCGACCCTGCTGCAGACGGCGCTCGCCGCCGGCGCGAATGGCGCTCACTCCATACGCGCCGTGGTCGTCGACGCCGTCGCGCTCGGCCCCTGGGACAGCAGTCTGCTGGTCTTCCTTCGTCAGGGCCAGGAGTACTGCGAGGCTCACCAGCTCTCGTTCGTCACCGAAGGTCTCCCTGGCCGGATCACCTCCCTGCTGGCCCTCTCCCGCGCCGTGCCGGAGCGCGCCGCGGAGCGCGCGGAGCCGGCGCCTTCGCTCGTGCAGAGGGTTGGGATCGCCGGCATCGCCGCCTGGGACGAGGGGAAGATCGCGGCGACATTCCTGGGAGAGGTAGCGCAGCACGGAGCCCAACTGCTGCGCGGACGCGGGCGCATGCGCTGGCGCGAGTTCTGGGTGGTGGTGCAGTCCAACAGTTCCGGCGCGCTCCCCATCGTGACTCTCATCGCGCTGCTGGTCGGCGTGATCATCGCCTTCCTCGGCGTCGTCGTGCTCAAGCGGTTCGGCGCGGGCTACTACGTGTCGTACCTCGTCGGCTTCGGCATCCTGCGCGAGATGGCCGCCCTGATGACGGGCATCATCATGGCCGGACGCACCGGCGCCGCGTTTGCCGCCGAGCTGGGAAGCATGAAGATCACCGAGGAGATCGACGCGCTCAGCACGCTCGGCATCTCGCCCGTCGACCACCTCGTACTGCCGCGCGTGCTCGGCCTGTTCGTGATGATGCCCCTGCTCGTGGTGTATGCCGATCTCGTCGGCATCGCCGGCGGGCTGGGGGTCGCCGTCGCGATGCTCGATCTCACGCCGACGCAGTTCGTGAGCGGCCTGCTGACCGCGGTGGTCTTCACCGATGCGGCGCTCGGCGTCTTCAAGGCCACCATCTTCGGCGCGATCATCGGCCTGGCCGGGTGCCTGAAAGGCCTGCAGGCCGGGTCCGATGCCGGCGCCGTGGGTCGCGCCGCGACGTCCGCGGTCGTCCTCGGCATCACGCTCATCATTCTCGCCAACGCCGTGGTGGACTGGCTCGCGGCGCTCCTCGTGATATGACGCACGCCACGTCTGCCCGCCGCCGCTCCGAGAGCGGCCCGCCCACCGAGCTGCGCGGCCCGCCCCTCGACGGACGCGGCCCCGACGTCGCCCCGCCCATCGACGTGCGCGCGCTGACCATGACCTACGGCCCCCGGGTCGTGATGCACGACATCAACTTCACGGTGCAGCGTGGCGAGGTGTTCGTGATCATGGGCGGCAGCGGCAGCGGCAAGAGCACACTGCTCAAGCACCTGATCGGCCTCAAGGCGCCCGCTGAGGGCACCATTCTGAGGGACGGCGACGACTTCGGCGCGGCCGATGCCAGCGCGCGCAAGACCATCCTGCGCCGCATGGGCGTGCTCTACCAGAATGGCGCGCTCTGGAGCGGGATGACACTGGCCGAGAACGTGGCGCTGCCGCTGACGGAGTTCACGACACTCGGCGCCGCGGCTATTGGCGACGTGGTGGAACTCAAGCTCGCGCTGGTCGGCCTGCGCGGCTTCGGCCAGTTCTATCCGGCCGCGATCAGCGGCGGGATGCGCAAGCGCGCCGCGCTGGCCCGCGCCATCGCGCTCGATCCGGACGTGCTGTTCTTCGACGAGCCGTCGTCGGGCCTCGACCCCGTCAGCGCCAGCCGACTCGACGACCTGATGCTCGAGATCAAGGCGAGCTTCGGCACGACCATCGTCGTGGTGACCCACGACCTGGCCAGCATCTACCGCATCGCCGACCGCGCGCTCTTTCTCGACATCGACGCCAAGACGATGACGGCGCTGGGCACTCCCGCCGCGTTGCGCGACCAGCCGCCCAATGTCGCGGTCCACCGGTTCCTCACCCGCAGCAGCGAAGGCGTCACGTGAGCATGCGCGCAAATCCCACCGCCATCGGGTCGTTCCTGATCGGCGCGATCCTCATCGCCGTCGCCGGCACCGCGATTCTGGCGGGCAACACCTGGTTCACGCACCGGACCACCTTCGTCAGCTACTTCCGCGAGACGGTGAACGGCCTCGAGGAAGGCGCGCCGGTGAAGTTCCAGGGGGCACCCGTGGGCCGCGTGACCAAGATCCTCATCCAGATCGACGAGCGCGACAAGACGTTCCAGGTGCCGGTGGAGTACGAGATCGACGTCACGAGCCTCCGCACGCAGCTCGGCACCTATGTGGACCTGTCGCAGCAGCCCGTGCTCGAGGCGCAGATCACCGACGGCCTGCGGGCGCAGCTCCAGATGGAGAGCATCGTGACCGGCATGCTCTACGTCGAGCTCACGTACAAGAAGGATGCGAAGCCGCCGGAGCTCGAGTCGCGCGCCACCAAATGGCCCGAGATTCCCACCACCCCGTCGCTGATGGCCGCCCTCGGCACGGGCGCGGGGAGCGTGGTGGCCGACGTCGTGAGCGTGCTGTTCAAGGTCAACCAGATGCTCGCCGCCATCGACATGCCCGAGATCAACGCCGCGGTCGTCGCGTCGGCCCATTCCGTGCAACGGCTGGTGGATGCGCCGGAACTCCGCGCGGCGCTCAAGGAGATGCCCGGCATGACCGCCCAGCTCACGCGCACCATGGCGCGGGTGGACACGCTCGCGGCCACGGCCAATGCGGCCATCGACCCCATGGCCACCGACCTCAAGGGCGCGACCAGGGAGATGCACGCCACACTGCAGTCGCTGCGCCGGTCGATCGACGAGACGCAGGGCCTGCTCTCCACCGACTCCGGCCTCGGATTCGAGCTGGAGGCGTCGCTCGTGAACCTGAAGAACGCGACCAATGCGCTGCGCCAGCTCATGAACGCGCTCGAGCAGAATCCCGACATGCTGCTGCGTGGCAAGAAACCGACAGGGGGAAGATGATGACGCGAACCACTGGACCGGCCACGGGCACGCTGCGCCTGATCGGCATCGGCGCCCTGATCAGTGTGGCCGGGTGCTTCTCCCTCGCGCGCCCGACGCCGCCACTCGAGGAGTACGTGCTCGGCGGCAGCGCGCGAGCGGAGGCCGCCGCGCGAGCTCGCGACACCGGGGCGGTGACCGTCGGGTTGCGACGCCTTGACCTCGCGCCGTATCTCGCCTCCACGGCGATTGTCGTGCGACATGGGTCCCGCATCGCCACGTCCGAGTTTCGCCGTTGGGGCGAAGAGCCCAGTGCCGGCATCATGCGCGCCGTCGCGGTGGCGCTCCGCGCCGAACCGGGCATTCTGGCGGTCGACGTTGCCCCGTGGCAGGTGCGAGCGCCGCACGATTACCTCATCCAGCTGCACATCTCGCACCTCGAAGGCGTCGTCGCTGAAGGATTGGCAGCGACCGCGGGCGAGGTGCAGGTAATGGCGTCGTGGGAGATCGTCCGGGCGGAGGACGGCGCGCTCGTGGCCCGCGGCGACACCGATCGACGCGAAGCAGAGTGGCCGGTGGGCGACTACCTCGGTCTCGTGACCCGCATTGACAAGGGACTGACGGGACTGGCCGGTGACCTTGCGGCCTGCCTCGTGCGACTCAAGCCCGCAATGCCAGCAACACCCGCTGCGCCCGCTGCACCCGCGGGGTCCGGAGCGTCCGCAACGCCGGTAGCGCCCGCGGTGCCGGTGTCTGACACGTCTGCCGTCGTGCGTCCTACCGTGTGCCGAGCGCGATGACGGGACGTGAGTTCACACCGCGTGTATAAAGTGGTATTGTGTGTACTATTTTGCTCCCCACCTGTTCCACCGGAGGTTCCAGTGTCCTCGCTCACCGCCGTATCACACCTGGGTCGACTCGCGCTGCCAGCCGCATTGCTGGTCGCGACGGGCGCCTGCGGCAGCGACTCGCTCGCGCCGTTCCAGCCGCAGATCGGCAACGCGTCCGACAACTTCCAGTTGCAGGCGACGAATGTCACGAGCGTGACGTCGACGCGGAATTACACCTGGGTGAACACGGGGACGCGCGCCACCATCAATCATTCGACGACGACGTCGATGGGCTCGACGCTGCTCGTCATCAGGGACGCGGCCGGCCTCACGGTGTACAGCAAGGCGCTGAGCGCCAGCCTGAACGAGCCCACGCTCGCGGGGCAGGCCGGCACGTGGACCATCCAGCTCGTGCTGACGGGCTACTCCGGCACGCTCAACTTCCGGGCGCAGAAGCTTTAGCGGCGTCGCTAGCGCGCCGCGCTGACGGTAAACGGAACGGACACGACGCGGTCACCCCACGCCAGTTCGAGGGCGCCGCGCGTGCCGCCCAACGCGCGCACCGCAATGGTGAGCGTCTCGACAAACGACGGCGCCGGCGCCGACTGCATTTCGACACGTCCCACGTCCTGGGCCGCGTCGTAGACGGTGCCCCACTGCCCCGTCTGCCGGTTGATGATCAGGAAGGTGCCGCCGCGCGTGTGCTGTACCCACAGCGTGTACATCCCCGGCGCGATGGTCGTCGCGCCAAAGGTGAGCGTCCGCGTGGTGAAGAGATGCGTGGCATCGTTGGCGCCGGCGCGCCAGATGGAATCGAACGGCACGAGCGTGCCGCCCCACACGCTGCGCTCGCGCACCTGCGGCCGGCCATAATCCACCACCACCATCCCGCCCGGACCGAAGGCGGCGCGCACGTCGTCGCGCAACGACAGCGTTCCAGTGGGTTTCATCGCGCGCGCCAGCGCCGCCACGTCCACGCCGCCCGGGCCGCGCGTGGCCACCACCTTGTTGGTGGTTCCGCTGCCATCCACCGACTCCAGGCGATAGCTCGCGTCAAATCGCAGGACCATCGGATATCCCGGGCCCTTCAGCCGCACCGAATCGCCGCTGAGCGGCATCAGTCCAATGAAACTCAGGTTGCCCGCTGCGCCGACGGCGGGCACCGAATCGACGGCGGTGTTCCGGCGAAGCGCGGCCAGCACCTCGGTGGGGCCGTAGATGAACGTGGGCCAGCTGATCAGGGCGCCCTTCGCGGCGAAGGCACGGCGCTGCACGCTGTCGGCAAAGACCGACTCGCGAATCACCGAGTCTCTCCCGAAGAGGAAGCGGTACTCGCCCGCCCCCGCGGTGATGGGCGTGCCGTCGGCCTGCATGCGCTTGAGCGAGGCGGCCGTCGGGCGGCCATCCTTGCCTAGCGTCATCGTGTACGCCAGGCGCACGACCGCGGGGCCGCTGCGCTGCACCACTTCGCCGGTGATGCCGGTGGCGCCGCGGGTGTACTGCTCGACGGCGAGCGTGTCCTTGCCCAGCCGATAGGTGAGTGACGCGGACTGCGAAGACGCGACGGCGGGAACGAGGAGCAACAGCAGCAGGCACGGGCGCATCGGGGGGACCTCACAGGCAAAGTGTTGGCGCATCACCAGCTCACGCGTTGGCGCACCGCCGCACCGTATCCACGGTGCGCGTCGTCACGCGGTCGCCGAAGGTCTGCTCGAGCAGCGTCATGAAGACCGGCCCGCGTGGGGTGGGAAGATAAGCGCTGAAGACCTCCCGTCCATTCGTCGCCACGATGCGCGCGCCGTCGCGCTCGATGGGCAACGCGGGCGGCGCATCGAGCGGGTCGCGCAGAAATGTGATCACCCGTTTGGCGTGCGCGGGGACCCCCGCCCGCGCCCAGGCGTCCGAGTCGACGAGCTCGCGCAGATACGGCGCCGGCCGCACGATGGTGGCGAAGACGCGGCCGAGGTCCTGTTGCATGGCCGCCTCGCAGGCGCGCGCCAGCGCGGCCTCTGATCTCGACCGCGCGTCGAACACCACGTTGCCGCTCGCCAGCACCGTCTTCACGTCCGTGAAGCCGGCGCGCTCGAAGCAGCGCTTGAGCGCCGGCATCTTGCAGTTCGTCGGCATCACGCCGCGGAGGAACGCAACATAACGGGGCATCGGGGGGACGCTCGCTGATTACGCCGCGGGCGGCTGGACGAGGTTGATGAGGTTGCCGCAGGTGTCCTCGAACATCACGACCGTCACCGGCCCCATCTCGGTCGGTGTGCCGCGAAAGACGACGCCGCGCGCCGACAAGCGCGCGAACTCGGCCGCGATGTCTGGCGTGGTGACCGCCGTCGCCGGAATGCCCGCCTCGAACAGCGCGCGCTGATAGACCTGCGACGGCGGAAAGGCCATCGGCTCGAGCACCAGCTCCACCCCGTCAATCCCGTCGGGCGACGTCACGGTGAGCCAGCGATACTCGCCCATTGGAAGGTCGGCCATCTTCTGAAAGCCGAGCACGCGGGTATAGAAGTCGAGGGCGCGCTCCTGATCGGCCACCAGGAGGCTGATGAACTTGAGCTGCATGCGTCGCTCCCGTTTGGATGCCGCGAGACCTGCGGCGGAATCATACGGCAGCGCGAACTCGCGTGCCATCGGGCGCGGTGGCACCTTAGGAGATGCGCATCGCACCTCCGCTGCTCGCCGCGGCCCTCGCCGCCATTGCCCCGCGCGCCCTCGCCGCGCAGGCCGCCCAACCCGTGGTCGCCATCTTCGCCCACGCCGACGACGAGCGCGTCATCGCGCCGCTGCTGGCGAAACTCGCGCGGTCGGGGCGCGAGACGCATCTCGTCATCGCCACCGACGGGGCCAAGGGGATCCGCGATTTCGCCAAAATCCCGGCCGGCGCGGAGCTGGCCGCCGCGCGCGTGAAAGAGGCGCAATGCGCGGCCGACCGGCTCGGCGTACGCCAGCTGCACCTGCTCGGCCTGCCGGACGGCGGGCTCGCTTCATTCGACGCGCTGGGCAAGTTGCGCGCCGCCCTCGTGGCGGTCATCGACTCGCTTTCACCCGCCGTGATCATCACCTTCGGCCCCGAGGGCGGCACCGGACACCCCGATCACCGGCTGGTGGGCGATGTGGTGACCGAGCTCGTGCAGCGCGACGGGCGGCACGCGCACCTCGACCTGCTCTACGCGTCCCTCCCCACCGAGCGCCTGCGCACCGCCCCCGCCGCGCGCCCCGGCGTGAACGGCATGGCCGAGTCGCTGCTCACCCTGCGCGTACCGTTCGAGGCGCGCGACCTCGAGGCACAGCGCGACGAGTATGCGTGCCACAAGACGCAGTACACGCCGACGGAGATGGACTCCGTCAACAAGTATCTCGCGCACGCGTTCAACGGATTCGTCTGGCTGCGGCCGTGGAACGGCACGCTGCGTGACCCGCGCCTCTTCGCACCGTAGACGCGTCATGCAAACCGTCGCCGCGCCTGAAGGTCGCACCTCGAACTTCCGCCGCAGCGCCAGCCGCATCGTGGCGCTTCGCGAGGCGGCGTCGTTCTGGCCCGTGCAAGCCGCGCTCATCGTGGCCCTGCTGGTGCCGGCGGTCGCCACGGTCGGCCAACTGGACGAGTCGGGCTTCCTCTCTCGCGATTCGGCGGTCCGCCTGCTCTATTGGCCCGGCAGCGAGTGGTCGTGGTCGGTGACGATGCCCGCGTGGCTGAGCGTTGGCGCGATGATCGTCTCGTACGTCGCCGGCATCGTCTGGCTGGGGCGACGTCGCACGCTCGGCCCGGCCGTGCTCGCGGGCGTCGCGATCGTCACAATCGCGGTGGCCGCCGGCTCGGCGGTGAACGCGCTCACCGGGTGGCGCGAGCTGCAAACGGCGCGCACGATGGTCTTCGCCGGCCGCGTCGACCGCGTCATCTTCGCGCTCTGGCACAACCCGGCGTGGGAGGAAGTCACGGCGCGCGGACTGCCGCTCCTCGCCCTGCTCTGGTGTAACACGCGATTTCCGGCGGCGCGCCGCTGGGCGCAGTGGACGTACCTGCTGCTCCCTTCACTGCTCTTCGCCATCTACCACCTGCCCGGCCACGGCCCGTCGCGCCTGGTCGACACGTTCCTTATCGGCGTCGGGTTTGCCTGGCTGGCGCTGCGGTTCAGCTTCTTCGCGCCGCTCGTGGTGCACTACGTCGTCGATGCGATGATGGTGATTTCGCTCGGCACGATGAAGAACGCCCCCAAGGGTGAGGTCCCCTGGCTCATCGCCCACAGCGGCGCGCTCAACACGACGTGGAGCCTGGCGTTGCTCGCCGTGATCGCCGCGCTGCTTATCGGAATCGTCCGAACTTCACGGCGATCGCGAGTGCCGCGCCCTTCCCACGCTCAATCGTAGGACAGCCACCTCACGCCTCAGCTGCCGCTGCGCCCTCATTGGTCTCGGCGCGCGCCAGCACATAGATGGTCCACGGCGGCACCGCGGTCTCGCTCACCCAGGCGTACGGCTCATCGGCGCGCCCCAGCGGGCGATGCTCCTCGACCACGCGCAGGCCGCAGCGCGCGAAGATCGCGCGGTACGTCTCGGGCGTGCACAGGATGTCATCCACCGGGCGGCGATCCGGCACGTCGAGCATCACGCAGCGGACCAGCTCGCCGTCCCGGGCGCGGTGGTTCTCGGGGAAATCGCGGGTGGAGAACGACGCCCACTCGTGCCGGTAGATGGCCGGGTCGGAGACGATGATCACGATGCAACCGCGCGCGGCGAGTGACGCGGCGAGTGTGTCGAAGATCTCGATCTTCCTGGCCGTCGTCGGCACGTTGTCGAACGTGAAGGCGGCGAAGACCAGGTCGTAGCCGCCGCGCTCCAGCGCCGGCGGCGCGTCGGCCGGCACGAGCCGGTAATCGCCCTGCGGGTCCCGCTCGCGCGCCAGCGCGAGCATCGGCTCGGCGATATCGATGCCGACCGTGTGGAATCCGAGATCGCGAAGGAATCGCGTGGAACGCCCCGTCCCGCAGCCGAAGTCGAGGGCCCGCGTTCCGCGAACGTGCGCGCCGAGCAACGCGGGAATGTCGCGAAACGCCAGGTAGTAGGTGCCCGGATACTCCAGGTTGGCGTAGGCTTCGGCCCGCGCGGTGTCGGCGTAGACGTTGGCAAAGTCTTGTTCGGTCACCACTCACTCCGGGGACGGCGTCGTCGCGATCTGCCCGGCGTTAAGCTCTTCAGGGCGTCGCCGCGATGCAAGTTCAGAAACTCCACGGGCAGCGGCGTCGTAGGCCACCCGAGAGAGCGCGCCGTCCTCCCGACCGCCGGAGATCCCGCAATGCTCAGCCAGCTTTTCCCGTCTCGCCTCGACAACACGTACCGGGGCTCGCGCATCGCGCTGTGGCTGCTCGGCGCGGTCGTCACCGTCAAGCTGCTGCAGAGCTTCGTGTCAATTTTTCTGGGACGCTTCGTGGCGTCGTCGGCCGACGGTGTGCCGCTGGACGCGTACTCGCCGGCCGCAGCCCAGACGGTCGTGGCGATGTTCGCGCTCATCGGGGTCGCGCGCCTCCCCTTCTACGCGCTCTGCCTGCTGGCGCTGGCGCGCTACCGCAGCGCGGTGCCGCTGATGCTGGCGCTGTTGGCGCTCGAGTATTTGGCACGCTCGCTCGCCCTGTTCTACGTGCCGATCGAGCGGACGGGAGCGGCCGGCGGGCTGGTGGTGAACCGCGTGCTGTTCGCGATGATGGTCGCGGGCCTGGCGCTCTCCCTGTGGCCGAGGCGTAGCGCCGCGCCGGCGCCCGGAGTGCCTACAGGCACTTGAAGACGTGCGGCGACCGGCCGCGATAGAGGTCGAAGGTTCCCACCATCATCGCCGAATCAGTCATCACGACGGTGAGCGTCAGGTGATCGCCGTCCACGCGCCCCGTGTATCGCGCCGGGCGTTTCGGCATCACTTCGTCGATGCGGATCGGGCCGCCGTGCCCCGGCGTGTGCGTGCCGTACGCCGTGAAGCTGCCGTCGCTGCGCGGGCGCAGCGGCTCGGTGATGCGCCCCGCGGCGCAGTCGTATTCGAGTGTCCCGCTGTCCGGTGTCGCAACGAGCCCCGCGTGCACGCCACCCCAGTCGCCAGTAATTACCGCGGGTGGCCCAATGCGTGAGTCGCCGCAGGCCGCGCCGAGGAGGGCGGCGGAGGCGACAAGGAAGAGGCGCGAGGTCATACCCGATACTACCCGCGTTCGACGCGATCGGTCAGATTCTCTCCATGAATTCGTCGAGCGCTCCCGTGCGCGTGGCCGTCGTGCAAGCCGAGGTCTCGCCCACCCTGGCCGAGGGCCTCGCGCGCACGACGGCGCTGGCGCGCGACGCCGCGTCCGGCGGCGCCGCGCTCGTCGTCTTTCCCGAGACCTGGTTGCCGGGGTACCCGGCGTGGCTGGATGTGTGCCGCGATGCCGCGTTGTGGAACCACGCGCCCACCAAGGCCGTGTTCGGCCGTATGGCGGCCGAGAGCGTTGACGTCGCGGGCGACAGCGGCGCGGCGCTGGCGCGCATCGCGGCCGAGTGCGGCATCACCCTCGTGGTCGGCGTCGTCGAGCGCATCGCGGAAGGGCCGGCGCGCGGCACGCTCTTCAACTCGCTGCTGACGTATGGGCCGACGGGCCAGTTGCTGAACCATCACCGCAAGCTGATGCCGACGTATACCGAGCGGCTCGTGTGGGGGGCGGGCGACGCCGCCGGCCTGCAAGCGGTGGACACGCCGGCCGGTCGCGTGGGCGGACTCGTCTGCTGGGAGCACTGGATGCCGCTCGCCCGGCAGGCGCTCCATGAGTCGGGCGAGGACCTGCACGTTGCCGCGTGGCCGACCGTGCACGAGATGCATCAGGTGGCGAGCCGGCAGTACGCGTTCGAAGGACGCTGCTTCGTGCTGGCCGCCGGGTCGTTGATGCGCGCCAGCAGCCTGCCGGCAGAACTCTCGCCGCACGCCGACCGCGTCACGTCGCCCGACCAGTGGGTACTGCGTGGCGGCAGCGCCATCATCGGGCCCGACGGCGCGTATCTCGCCGCACCGGTGTACGATGAACCCGTCATCCTCTTTGCCGACGCCGACCTGAGCCGCGTGCGCGAGGAGTCGATGACCCTCGACGTGGCGGGCCACTACAGCCGGCCCGATTGTCTCGAGCTGCGCGTGACGCGCGTGCGCCGGTGACGGCGCGCCGCCCGGCCAACTGGGCGTGCGCCGTCTTCTGCGCGAGTCGCACGCCCAGGTCCGCCCTGCTCCGCCGGAGCGCCAGCGCGTTTGGCGCAGCGCTCGCCGCGCACCAGGTTGACGTGCTGTATGGCGCCGTCGAGAGCGGCGTGATGGACCTCGTGGCGCGCGCCGCGAGCGACGCGGGTGGACGAGTGATTGGATACACGACGCGCCTCTTCCACGGCAAGGGCCTCACGCCGGCGGGGCTGACGCGCCTGCACGTGGCCCCGTCGCTGAGCGCGCGCAAGGCCGCCATCCTGAAGCACGCCGACTTCGCGGCGGTGCTCCCGGGCGGTGTGGGAACGCTCGACGAACTGTTCGAGGCGCTCGCCCTCATCGAGACGGGCGCGCTGGCGCTCCCCGTTGGCGTGCTGAACGCCGGGCGCTACTACGCGCCCGTGCTTCGCCAGCTCGAGATGGGCGAGCGCGCCGGACTCGTGAACCCCGCCACGCGAGCGGCGTTGATCGTCGAGGCTCGGCCGCAGGCGCTCGTAGAACGCCTGCTCGTCGCCGCGCAGGCCAAGCGCGACGGCACGTCGCGCCGGGCATTCGGCGTCACTTGATCGATGCGCATCGGGCCGCGGTCCCCGGCCCGCACTACCGCTGCAGGGCAAACATGAACGGCTGCCGCACCAGCTGCTTCACCTTGCGGCCGTTGATCTCGGCCGGGAGGAAGCGCATGCCCGGGAGGGCGTTCCTGACGGCGAGCGCGAAGAGTTCGTGCGAGCTGCTGAGCACCTTCAGCGACGCCGGTTCGGCGCGCCCCGTGCTGTCCACGACGAACTCCACGAGCACTTCGCCTTCCACGCCGCTCGACTTGAGGAGCTCCGGATAGCGCGGCGCAGCCGATCCCGGCGCCTGGACCACCGGCTTCTGCACCTCGAAGTCGAAATACGTCTGCTTCGGCTCGGCGACCACGAGCGGAACTTCCCCGGTACCGAATCCCCCCGGCAAGCCCATCCCGGTGAAATCACCCTCCCGCGTGGGCGGGCGCGAGAGGTCGATGGCGGGAATCGCGTCCGGGACGTCGATCGGTGGTATCAGCACCTGATGACCCTTCACGACGTTCGCCAGCCCGGCGTCCGTGGGCTGCTTCTTGTGCTGATCAGGGACCGGCTCCTTGCGCACGTCGAGGTACCGCGCCTTCTCCTCGCGCCGTTGGCGCACCTTCTCCCCGGCGTTGGCGGTGGCGACGACCGCCCCCCAGATGAGCAGCACGTGCAGCGAGCCGCTGAGGAAGTTCCCGCCAAGCACGCCCGGTTTCGGCGCCCGCGAGGCAAGCAGGTTGCTGAACATGAGGCCTCCCGATGGTGGTTGCGGTGCCACTGGCAACTCCGTCCGTCGGGCCCAGCATAGCGCGCCAAGATGAAGGCCACTGCGGGAGAGAGATTAGGATCGGCTTAAGGCGGGGTTAGGGTTCGCTTGCGCGGGTGGAGCGACGCCTCAGTACCTACTCGTCTCCTGCAGGATCATCGAACGCGATGCCCAGGTGCTCGATGAGCCGGTCCTCGATCGCGCGTCGGACCGCGGCGTCGGCGACGCGACCGAGCGGCTCGAGCAGCCGTGCCTTGTCTATGGTGCGAATCTGGTAGGGCATCACGATGCTCTCCACCCGATTGCCGGCAAGCCTGGCCGGAATGACCACCTCGAACGGATAGACGCGGCGCTTCTTCCCTTCCCGCTTGGTGAGCGGCACGACGGTGACCACGGGAAAGGCGCTGTTGAAGCCGTCGTTGGAGACGACGATCACCGGCCGGCGCGCGCCGCCCTGCTCGCTGCCGACGGGATACTCCAGGTCGGCAACGAACGTGTCCCACTGGTGGACGGGCCCCTTGAACGCCATCAGTCGTCGCGCAGGCCGTCGGCGGCCGCGCGCTTGAAATCCCTGGCCACGCCGCGCATATCGGCCATGAAGGTCGCGTCACGCGCGGCCACCTGATACGCGCCGTACAGCTCCTCGCGCGTCGAGCGGCGCAGCTTCTCCTCGATGGCCGCCTCGACGTACGCGCTGAGGTTCGCGGCGTCACCCTCGCGCACCGCTGCGCCGAGGCGGCGGACGGTCTCCTCGGCGAGGGTGAAGGTCTTCTTCACCGTCTTGGAGTCGGCACGGCGGCGTCGGGGAATGATATGGGCCTTCTTGGGGCGCGAAGCGCTGCGGGGCATGGTGGGTTCCGATAGATACGGTAGTAAGTATTACCTATTGCCGTACTACACGCAACACCAGCGAGCGCGGCGCTTGATGAGTGGCCGCGTCCGCCTTCGGTTTGAGACATCGTCGTTGGCAGAGCGCTTCTTAGTTCAGCGCGGCACTGCGCGATAGGCCGTGGGTTCAAGCACGCAGGTCTCGGGCAACGCGCCGCGCACCGTGAAGAGCTGTCGCGAACGATTGAAGTCGAAGGCGCGATACAGGTGGTACTCCTGCTCGCGCGCCTGGGAGACAATAACTTCGTTCCGGGAGACGAAGAACGGGATCGCGACACCGCCGCGCGTAGTCTTCACTTCGATCAGGCGGTCAGCGCCGCTGGCTTCGAAGGAGTGGATGTCGTAGCCGAGTCCGTCGCCCTTCGTTTGGGAGACGTGGTCAATGGCGTCGGCGAGCCGACGCTTGCCGGCGGTCCACAGGCGATGGTGCTCGAAGCGCAGCACCGCCAGCTCACCGGCAAGTCCCAGCGAACTGTTGGCGGCTTCCCGACGCAAGAAATCCGGGTGACCGATGGTGGGCGCTCGGACGAATGTCTCGCCGATCTTCCGCAGCGTCGGCTCGGCGTGGGGCGTGGGTACGAGGGTCAGGAGTCGATCCTCGTCGGGCACTGGCAGCGGCTCGGCCATGTCCGCTGCTTCCGACATCAGTCGTACGATATCAGGACGCTCGGCCAGGCGCTGCTGAACGACGTCGCGCAGGATGCCCTGGATGTTGGCGCGCGGCTTGTACCCGTCGATGTACCGAAAGCCGAGGTCAACGAGTACAGCGCTGACGTTGGCATGCTTGAACTCGATGGCCTGCTTGCGCCGTGCCGGGAGCAGGCTATGCAGTTCCCGGTTATGTGCCGCTTTGTTGAAGCGCTCGCCGGCCAGCTCACGGGCGAACATGTCGAGGTAGTCGGCGACGAGCGCGTCCACCTCGGCACGCGTCCACGGACTTCCCGGTTCCGGGGCGGAAGGGCGGCGCGACGCCATCGGCTAGAAGGCCGGCTCGATCGGTTCCACCATCACCCGACTCCGCGTGATGCTGATAACACCTTCGTCCGCGTCATCCTCCCCCGAGAAGCGCATCTCGCCGTCGAGCACGTGTCCGTGCGGCGCGAAGAACTGCTCGACGAGGTACCGCAGCCAGACGTCGTAGTCGCGGAAGTTCTGGACCTCGTTCCACACGAGGGACGCGCCGTCCGGGGTTGGCTCCCAGTGACAGGCAGCGACCGGCCGAGAGCGGTCGGCGAAGACGGCGGACTTACTCCAGTCATCAGAGAGACGCCCGCGCAGTACTTCGAGCGCCGCCGCGTCGAGCGGCGGCGTGATGGTGAAATGGCCCCAGAAGTTTGTGTGGTAGCTCATTGCCGCCTCCACACCATGCCCCTCCCAATCGCAGGATCAGGAGGGGCGTAGACTAGTCTCGGGAAAGAGTTAGTACAGCTGCCCTCACCCGCACTCCGAGAACCCACAAGTGTGACACTTCACACACCCCTCCGCGTATTCGAGCTGCGACCCGCAGTCCGGGCACGAGCCGATGAATGCGCCCTGATCGTGCGCGTTCTGCTCCATCTGCTGCTGCCCGCCGCCCGCTGAAACGGGCACGTACACCGGCACCTGCGCCTGCGGCATTGACGGGGTGGTGGCTACCGGCGTGGCGAGCAGGTCCTGTTGCACCCCCTGCTTGTCCTGCCACCACTCGTACAGCGCCTGGCCCACCGCGTCGGGCATCGACATCACCTTGTTGGGGCCAAGCCCCACCACGCGATCGCTCGAGATGCCGCGCAGCTGCTTGTGGATCTCCATCAGCGGGATCCCGCTGCGCAGCGCCAGGCTCAGCATGCGGCCGAGCGCCTCGGCGTCCGCCATCGCGCTCCCGCCGGCCTTGCCGAGGTTGATGAACACCTCGAACGGCTGGCTCTTCTCGTCTTCCGTGATGTTCACGAACATCACGCCCAGCGGCGTCTCCTTGCGAATCGTCGTCCCGCGCAGCTTGCCCGGGCGCGCCCGCTTCATCCGCCGGTTGAGATTCTCGGCTTCCGCGTCGAACAGCAGCTTCTTGAGCCGCTCGTTCTCCATCTCGACCTCGGCGATGTGCTCCTTGAGTTCGAGTGCGTCAGACGCGTCCGCGGTCAGCCCACTGCCATCCGCCTTCCGCTTAGCCGCCGCATCGGCAGTCGCCCCGGTAGAGAGCACCTGCCCGTCGCGCGACCCGTCGCGGTACACCGTCACACCCTTGCAGTTGAGCTCGTACGCCAGCTCGTAGATGGTGCGCACGTCGTCCACCGTCGCGGTGTGCGCGAAGTTGGTCGTCTTGCTGATGGCACTGTCGCAATGCAACTGGAACGCGGCCTGCATCCGGATGTGCCATTCGGCCGGGATCTCGTTGGCCGTGCGGAAGATCTCCTTGACCTTCACGGGCACTTCGGGATGGTTGATGGTGCCGGTCTTCGCGATGCGCTCCATCAGTTCGTCGCTGTACCAGCCACCGGCCTTGGCCATCGCCACGAAATCTTCGTTCACATCGGGCATCATCACGCCGGCCTGGTTGCGCATGAAGGCCACGGCAAAGAGCGGCTCGAGCCCCGACGAGCAGCCGGCGATGATGGAGATGGTGCCGGTGGGCGCGACCGTCGTCACGTTGCAGTTGCGCAGCAGCTGCATCGGCCGGATGCGGTTTCCGTCGGCGTCGCGCGCGCACGTCTCGTCGGGGCCCCAGATGCTCTGCGCCCACTCGGGGAACGCCCCGCGCTGCTTGGCCATCGCCTCGCTCTGCGCCTTCCCCTCGACATCGAGGAACTCCATCACGCGCCGGCCGAACTCCACGCCCTCGGGCGAGTCGTAGCGGATGCCCAGCTTGATGAGCGCGTCGGCAAAGCCCATCACGCCCAGGCCGATGCGACGGATGCGCTTGCTGAGCTGGTCGATCTCGGGGAGCGGATACTTGTTGACGTCGATGATGTTGTCGAGGAAGTGCGTCGCCAGCCGGATGTCGGCGCGCAGCGCTTCCCAGTTCATCGACCCGCCCTCGGCGTAGATGCCGATGTTCACCGAGCCGAGGTTGCACACGTCGTACGGCAGCAGGGGCTGCTCGCCGCACGGGTTGGTGGCCTCGTAGGCACCGAGGTGCGGCACCGGGTTGTACTTGTTGGCTTCGTCGATGAAGAAGACGCCGGGCTCGCCGGTGCGCCACGCCCCCAGGATCATCTTGTCCCAGACGTCACGGGCCTTGAGCGTCCCGACCGCCTGCTGGGTGGACGGATGGATCAGTTCGTACTCGCCGTCGGCCTTGAGCGCGTCCATGAACTTGCGCGTGATGCCCACGGAGATGTTGAAGTTCACCACCTGCGTCAGGTCTTCCTTGCAGGAGATGAAGTCGAGCACGTCGGGATGATCGACGCGCAGGATGCCCATGTTGGCGCCGCGGCGCGTGCCGCCCTGCTTGACCGCCTCGGTGGAGGCGTCGTAGAGCTTCATGAACGAAACAGGACCGCTGGCCACGCCCGTCGTGCTGCGCACCATCGAGCCGCTCGGCCGCAGGCGAGAGAACGAGAAGCCCGTGCCGCCGCCGCTCTGATGAATGAGCGCCATCGAGCGCAGCGTGTCGTAGATGCCGTCGTGCCCGTTGCTCAGCGCATCGGCCACGGGGAGCACAAAGCAGGCGGAAAGCTGCCCCAGCGGACGGCCGGCGTTCATCAGCGTCGGCGAGTTCGGCTCGAACCGGCGCTGGGTCATCAATTCATAGAACGCCTTCGCGGTGTCGTAGACGGCCTGGTCCGATGCACCGTAGCGACGGTCGGCATCGGCCACCACAGTTGCCACACGCCAGAACATGTCTTCCGGTGTCTCCACCGGCTTCCCCGACTTGTCCTTGACGAGATAACGCTTCTCGAGGACGGTACGCGCATTCGCGGACAGCGTGTCCGGGGAGGCCGGAGGATTGACGGGCAGTGGCATCTTCTACTTCTCCGCAGTATGAAAGCAGTCCTGAACTTCTTGTTCGGAATGGTGCCGGGGGGCGAACCGAACCGATCAAGCGCAGGGGCGTCAAGCTACGCGGATCGTGAGTCCGCGCAAGAACACTCTAACCCCTTGTGAAATAGCAACTTTGCAAACCAGAGTCACTTTCGTGTAACGGCGCTGTGGATAAACGCCTTTTCCCACAGCGACACTACCGAGGAATTGAAACGACAGCAGAAAGACATCGAAAACGGCATATGTATGAGCTGTCGTAACTTCTTACAGCAACACTGGATAGTTACAGTTTCAAGCCGACCGACCAGGACCGAAAACGAAGCGCCCCGAGGGTGGGCGCTCATAGTATCAGTTGCTTTCATCACCCGCTAGATCTTGCCTGCAAGCACGGGCCGTATTAGCGACGAACGATGCGCCCGCGAGGTTACGTCACCGCGTGACCAGGGTAATTTCTCAGTCCTGTGACAACCCTCGTCGCGCTTCCCGCCACTGCTGACGATATCGACGCGGTGCACACCCTGCTCGCCGCCGCCGGCGCCCGGCTGGCGGCGCGCGGCTTCCCCAACTGGATTCCGCCCTATCCGCGCGAACGCGTGGCCGAGAATGTGAGCGACGGGATTGTGTGGCTGGTGCGCGACGGTGTGCAGGGTGCAGGGGAGATTGTTGCAACGTACGTATTGCGCCCCATTCCCACGCATCCATACGCGGGCATCGACTGGCACGCCCCGAACGCGATCGCGCGCTACCTGAACCGCCTGGCCGTCGATCCGCGACACCAGGGCCGCGGCATCGGCAGCTGGTGCCTGCAGCACGTTGCCGAGCAGTGCGCCAGCGACGGCGCCTCGGCGGTGCGCTGCGATGTGCTGCAGGCCAACATCCCCCTGCGCCGTTTCTACGAACGGAACGGATTCGCTGAGCGCGGCCAGCGTTTCCATTCGGGGTGGCACTTCACGGTGTACGAGCGCGTGCTCGCGGCGCTCACCTAGGCGGCGAAGGCGCGGGCGGCGCGCGCCGCGCGATTAAGCGCCGAGCGCTCGGATCTTCTCCACGTAGGACTTCGCGCCGCGCTCTATCCGCGCGCGCAGCTCGGCGTCCACTGGTCGCACCACCTTGCCGGGCACGCCGAGCACCAGCGAGCCCGGCGGCACTTTCATTCCTTCGGCCACCACCGCGCCGGCGCCGACCATCGACCCGGTGCCGATGACCGCACCGTTCAGGATGATGGCGCCGATGCCGATGAGACAATCATCCTCGATGGTGCAGCCGTGGATCACCGCGCGGTGCCCGATGGTCACGCGATTACCCACCCGCACCGGCTTGCCGGGATCGACGTGGATGATGGTCCCATCCTGCACGTTGGTCTCGTCGCCGATGACAATCGTATCGCTGTCGCCGCGCAGCACCGCCGTGGGCCAGACCGAGGCGTCGCGGCCGAGGGTGACGGAGCCGATTAGCACGGCGGCGGGGTGGACGTAGGGCATAGTGGCAGAGAAACAACAGAGAGAAAACAGAGAGACAACAGAGAAACAACAGACAAGGGGCGGAGGCGGGGGTGACTAGAAACTGAGGCCCAGGCTGAAATAGGCACTGCCGTTGGGGGAACTGGCGTACGCGCGCCCCTGCACGGGCTTGGCGTAGCCGACGCGCAGGCGGTAGGGGATGTCGTAGTTGAGCACTGCGGCGTCGAGCGTGAGTTCGCCGCCTACCGAACGCATCCACGCGCGCGGCGTTTCGCCGCGCGGGCAGCCGATGGTTCCCTGGCGCGAGCCGGCCGGGCACCACGCCGCGCCGACGTCGGTGTATGCGATGGCACTCAGTCGCTGCGCGAAGAACGGCATGAACCCTGTGCCCCAGTTCGTGAGCGCCAGCGGCGCGCGCCATTCGGCGGTCGCGCCGAGCGCGCGGATGCCCCGCTGCACGCCGGGGGCGAAGCCGCGCACGAAGAAGGTGCGCTGCGCGTCGCCAATCACGACGCCCGGCGCAACCTCGGCGGACGACCCGCTGACGCCGCCGGCTTCGAGTTCCGTGTTGGTCTTGTCGTCGGCCGTCGCTGCTGCGGCGCGCACCGCAATGACGTGGTGCCACGCTCCCGGCAGGAACCCGAGTGACTTGTATACGGCCGCCGTGCCGGTGTACGTCGCCGATTGCGTCGCCGCGCGGTCGTCGGTGCGCCAGCGCCAGCGGCCGCCCGCCGACAGCGCCACGCCGTCTTCCGGACCGAAAGCGAGGATCGGCGAGCGCGTGTTGGCCCACGCGGCGACGGCGGTGAAGGTCGGATACTTGAGCGTCTGCAGGAACAGCGGGCTCCCCAGGTGGGTGATGAGCGGCGCGGGATCGGTGACGAAGTCGCGCCACTCCATCTCGGCGCCGCCACTCAGCAGCGCCACGGTGCGCGAGCGCTGCCGGATGACCGTGAGCGCGGCGCCGGCGTGGCGTCGGCGGCGCGCGAGCACGCCAACTTGCGCGTGCGTGCTGTCCGCCAGCGGCGTATGGTCCCAGCTCTGCTTCACGGCAAGGTCCACCAGCGGCATGCCGAGGCCGGCGAAGCGATACGCGAAGCTGCCAACATTTTCGTTGCGACGCGGTTCGTGCAGCAGCATGGCGGCGTACGCATGACGCCCCGTGATGTCGCCGCTGCCCGTCCACGCGCCGTAGCGCGTGCGGTTCTCGTCGCTGGTTTCCACCATCGGCAGCCAGAAGCGCGGCACGAGCTGGCGGAGGGGGCGATACGGCCGCACCGCGCCGCTATCAACGGCGGCGGGCGCCATCGAGGCGCCAGTGAGGGACGCCGACGCGGCAATCGCGCCCGAGTCTTTCGCGATCTCCGGGCGCGACGTGTCGGCCGCCGCGCGCGACGCGCCGCGTCTCGCCGAGAGCTGGGCGAGCACCAGACGTTCGCCGCGCGCGCGTGTTTCGATGGCAACATAGCCGCCGGCCACCGGCGTCGGCGTGTCGAGCGAGGTCGCGCCTCCCGACACGCGTCGCGCCTCTCCGCCGTCGACATTCACGCTCCATACTTCGGCCGTGCCGCTGGCATTGACGCTGAACAGCAGCGACCGATCGTCGGTGGCCCACGCGGGTTCATCCAGCACCGCGGCCGCGGCGGCAAGCTCCCGCACCAACCGCCCCAGGGAGTCGAGCACGACAATGCTCATCACGCCGCCACGCACCCAGCGCGTCGCCGCCAGTCGCGTGCCATCGTGCGACCAGCGCGGGGCGCTCCAGTTGGTGTCGAGGTTCGCGGTGGTGAGGGGCGTCAGCGCGCCGTCCGCGCCCACGCGCACGAGGCGCGTGGTTCCCGCCACCACCTGCACGGCCACGATGGCGCCGTCGCGCGCTCGCGCGTCGGGGGCGATCAGGCGCGCGCCGTGCGTGAGCTTGTGCTCCCGTCCGTTCGTCTCGCGCACCCAGAGATCGGAGCGCAGTCGCCACGGGTCCATCCACTCCGACTGCGCGAAGACGATGCGCCCATCGGCCAACGCCACATTGGCGTCGAGCGAGTTGCGCCGCGCGATGCGGCGCGGCGGGGCGTCGAGCGTGGCCGGCAGTTCGTACAGCGCGGTTTCGTCGCGGCCGTTGGACGCGGTAAAGAGCAGGCGGCCGTCGGCGGCGGCGCGCGGATGCCGCGTCACCCAAGACGCGACGGTCAGCGCGCGGGCGGGAATGAGCGGCGGCGTGGCGCGCACCGCGCGCGTGACGGAGTCGGCGAACCGCCGCCACTGCGCCGCGAAGGTGGTGCCAAACGCGTGGCGCGCGGTGCGCTCGAAGCTCCACGGCACGCGCCGGCCCGACGACTGCTCGACAAACCGCTCCACGCTCCCGGGGCCGCCCGTTCCCTCCATGTCGTTCACCAGCAGCGATCCGAACGCGTAGGCGCTGGCGCCGCCGGGAAACTCAAGCACCGAGGTGGGCCAGGCGCCAAAGCGCGGCAGCCGATCGTCGGCCGCCTTGCCGTTCACCGTCGGCACCAGCATGCGCCCCTCGATGCGTCCGCCCGCGCCAAATGCCGACTCGTAGTGCACGGCCAGTCCCTCGAGCAGCCACGACGGAGCCCAGGCATTGGGGAACAACATCGGCTGCCGCCCGAAGATCCCCTGCGCCACGCGCCACCAGCCGCGCGTGCGATCGAGATGGAAGACGTGCACCAGTTCGTGCTCAATGACGAGGTCGAGCCAGTCACGCCGGAAGCGCAGCGAGCGCTCATCCACCGGCGGTCGCGCGTAGATCACGATGCGCGGGGTCGGCGAGACCGACGCATAGCCGTTGGTGAAGTCGGCATGGTCGGTGATCGCCAGGTCAATGCGTCCGCGCGGCGGCTTGAGGTGCGGCGACAGCAGCGCGTAGGCGCGCTCGGCGCTCGCCGCGCCACGCCGCGCGACCGCCTCGATTTCCGCCGGGAAATGCACGTCGAAGTGGGAGGTGCGGATGGTGCGCCAATGGGCGTCTGGCGCCTGGGCTGGCAAAGAGAACGACAGAGTGAGACAGAGTGCGACAGAGAACGGCAGTATGCGGCGCATTTTCCGTGTCATCCGTGGTATGCAGTGCGTATCAACGCATCACGGCGAAACAAGCCCGCGGAAGTAGTGCTCCAGGCCCTCGACGACGCCCCGTGCGTAAGCGCGCTGGAACTCGCGGGTGCGCAGCGCGGCTTCCTGCTCGGGCATCACCACCCACGCCCCCTCGCAGAGCACCGACGGGAACCACGTGGCCCGGGCCACCGCGAGGTTGTTGAAGAAGATCCCCTCGTCGCGCAGGCCCATGGTGCGCACCATCCCCTGCTGCACGGCGCGCGCCAGCGGTTCGCTCTGCGGATGGAAGAAGAACGTCCCCGACCCGCGCGCCGCGGCGAACGGATTGGCGCCGTCGGCGAACGCGTTCAAGTGGATGCTCACGAACGCCTCGGCGTTCTCGCGCCGCGCCTGGATGGGGCGCGCGCCGAGCGCGACGGCGTCGGCGGTGCTGCGGAGCATCACCACGCGGGCGCCACGCGATTCCAGCAGCTCCTTCAACTGTTCCGCAACGCCGAGCGTGGCCTCGGGCTCGCGCAGGCGCGTGGGGCCCATCGCGCCGCCGGGGGGATGGCCGGCGTCGACGGCGATCACGCGACCGCGCAGCGGGGCCGTGGCGTCGACCACGGGGAGATGCCGCACGCGCAGCACCAGCGAACCCGCGCGCCAGAGCACGAGATATCCCACCGGCTGGTGCCGCAGGTCGACCTCGAATCGCACGCGGTCGTTGGTCGCCTGCTCGTAGCGCAGCAGGCGCACCATCGGATCGTTCGTGTCGAAGCGCAAGTAGTCGAGGTTGGCGCGCGCGCTGTATACGGTGAGCGTCATCCCTTCGCCGGATTCATCGACGGCGATCGGCGCGCGGGCGTCCATCGTGATCACGACATCGGTGTAACCCACACCCATCGCCACGCGCGCGGCCGAGATGCGGCGCACGCGCGCGGCTGCGTCGGATGCGCCGGGCAGCGCGGCGCCCGCGTTTGCGTCGGCGCCGGGCACCGACTCGGCGGCCGCGTCGTCCACCCACGCCTCGAGCTGGCTGTCCAGCCGGATGCGCACGCTGTTGCCCAGCCGGCCCGTGGACTGCACCACCGTGCCCGGCAACAGGAAGTACTTGTACGTGCCGCCCGCCACGGGGCGGGCGATGGTCACCCGGTCGGTGTCGGAGTCGGCGTACTCATTGGTATTGGCCAGCGTCACCGCGCGCGGATATCCCACCGTGTCGAGCACCGCCGCTGGACGCGGCGGGCCGCCCCGCGCCGGGAAGCGGATGCGCCGGACCGCGGCCGCGGTCTCGCCCGTGGGCAGTGACGCCGACATCGCGTACGCCGTGTCGGCCGGCACGGGAAGAAAGGCCATGAACGACCCGTTCGGGTTCACCTTCACGGGGGCGCCGTTGATGGTCAGGGTCGCGTCGCCATTGCCGACGCTTCCGAACACGAAAGTCGACTCACGCACGGACAGGGTGTACCCCTCGGGCGGGTAGACCATATCGAGCGCTAGCGGGCCCGTGACCTTGGGGAAGGGCGGCAGGCCCGGACGAGCCGGCGGGACCGGCGCGGGCGGCGGCGGTGCCGTCTCCACGGTGCGGATCGGCACGGGCGCGGCGGTGGGCGGCGGGTTGCCGCCGACGCAGGCCGTGGCGAGGAGACCGAGGACAATCACCCGGTGGGAGGCGGGGCGCGAGCACATGGTCCGCAATAATACCAAAATCCCCCCCGCCGTGGTCCCTCCGGGGCCGGCTTTCCCGCCTAGCCGCCACCCCCTTCGCAAACCTATTATATGCCCATGCTGTCGGGCGACCGATGACGAACGCCGACCTGAACGAGGCACGCGTGAACCGTTGCGGATTTTGCGGGCGGGAAAACGAGGGGGAGTCGCGCTTCTGCATTGATTGCGGGAAGCCCATCGTCGCATCGGGGGCGCGGGTGATCGAAGTTGCCTCGATCATGAATCCCGGCGGCGCCCGGATGTCCTCTCCTGCCTCGGGGATACCGGCCACGCGCATCTCCGAAGCCGCCAAACCCGCGCCCGGAACAAAGCGGGGGTGCCCCTTCTGCGGCGCCTCGGTGCACACGGGGCTTCCGTTCTGCCCGCAGTGCGGCGGCCGGCTCAGCAACGAACCGGCCCCGCCGCCCGCGCCCGCGCTCACGTGCGACGCCTGCGGCAAGCCGGTGCGCGCCGGCGACCAGTTCTGCCCCCGATGCGGGGCAAAGCGCGTGGCGGCCACACCGCCGACGCCGCCGGGAGGGACACAAGTCTTCTCGGCGCGCGCCACGCAGAGCGGCCCCAAGCTCGCGCTGCTCGGTGACACGGGGCAGATCACGCAGCAGTTCACGCTCGGCGCCGCGGAAGGGATCGTCGGCCGCGTGGACGGCGAAATTCGGTTCCCCGACGACGTCTTCATGAGCCCTGTGCACGCGCAATTCGCCGTGCGCGACGGCGAACTCTTCGTGCGCGATCTCGGATCGCGCAACGGCACGTGGGTCTTCCTCGACGCGCCGATGAAGCTCAGCGACGGCGACGCCATCCTCGTCGGTTCGCAGATCCTGCGCTTCAAGCGGCTCGGCTATCCGGGGCCCCATCCGCCCGAGGCCGATGCCACGCGCCGGCTCGGCTCGCTCCTCCCGCACGGCGATATCGCCGTGCTGCAGCAGCTGCGCGCCGACGGCTCGGTGCGCGATTCGCTGCACCTGAGCCCCGGGCGCACCGTCTTCCTCGGGCGCGACAAGGGCGACTGGGTTTTCCCGTACGACCAGACGATGAGCGGCAGCCACGCCGAGGTTCGCAACGAGGACATGGACTTCGTGCTCCTCGACGCGGGAAGCCGCAACGGCGTGGCGGTGTCGGTGCGCGGGGAACGCGCCGTGCGCGTGGGCCAGCGCGTGCTGATGGGCGACCAGATCCTGCGACTGGAGAGCATGTGAGCGACCAGAAGATCTGCCCGACGTGCGGCACGGAGTACCCGCTGAGCGAGCGGTTCTGCCCGCGCGATGGCACGGCCCTGCGCAGCGCGAGCGCGAGCACCGACCTGATGGGGACGGTGGTGGCCGACCGGTATCACATCCTCAAGAAGCTCGGCGAAGGCGGCATGGGGCAGGTCTACCTGGCCGAGCACGTGAAGATGGGGCGCAAGAGCGCGCTGAAGGTGATGAACCCGGGGATGAACCAGGACGCGGACGCGATCGCGCGGTTCAACCGCGAGGCGTCCAACGCGAGCCGGCTCAACCACCCGAACATCTGCGCCATCTACGACTTCGGCGAGACGCCGGACGGCCTGATCTACCTCGCGATGGAATTCATCGAGGGGACGTCGCTCACCTCGCTCGTGGAGAAGAGCGGGGCGCTGCCGCCGGCGCGCGCCGCCGCGATCATCCATCAGAGCGCCGACGCGCTGCAGGTGGCCCACGACGCGGGGATCGTGCACCGCGACCTGAAGCCCGACAACATCATGATCGCGAAGAATCGCGACGGGTCGGACCTGGCGAAGGTCGTGGACTTCGGCATCGCGAAGGCGCACAGCAGCGACGCGCAGAAGGTGACGAAGACGGGGATGGTGGTGGGGACGCCCGAGTACATGAGCCCGGAGCAGTTGTCGGGCGACAAGCTGGACGGCCGCAGCGACATCTACTCGCTGGCGCTGGTCGCCTTCAACTGTCTCACGGGCAAGCTCCCCTTCCCGGCCGAGTCGGCGCAGGAAGCGATGATCGCGCGTCTCATCGAGCAGCCGAAGACGCTGGCCGAGATGAAGCCCGACGTCGCCTGGCCCGCCGAGGTGCAGGCGGTCATGGACCGCGCGCTCGCGCGCGACGCCAACGAGCGGTACCAGAGCGCGGCGCAGTTTGGCCGCGAGCTGTGGGCGGCCTGCGAGAGCATGCCCGCGTCGCAGGCGGCGGAGGCGGGGACGCAGGTGCTGAGCGCGCCGGCCTCGACGGCCGCCAACCTGCCGAAGACGCGCGTGGCGACGCCCGGTGAGGGGGGCAGGACGGTGGCGGCGCCGGCGGCACCGGCCGCGAAGGCCCCCGCAGCCGCAGCGACCCCTGCGGCCCCGGCAGCCGTCAAGAAATCGAACACGATGATGATCGCCGCCGCTGTGATCGGGATCGCAGTCCTGGGTGGGGGCGGATACTATATGGTGAGTTCGAAGGGAGCCGAAACGCCTTCGGCCACCGACAGCGCGGCGATGCAATCGGGAAACGGAGGCAGTGGGGTGTCGGCCGCTCCGTCCGCAGCGCCAGCCACACAACCAGGCGGCGTGACCGAGTTGAAGACGCCGGTGAATCCGAACGGTGGCAGTGGTCGTACGCAGGGTGGGGCGGCGGCACCGGCGACCGTGCCGGGTGGGGCACCGGCAGCAGGCGGTGGAGCGGCGCTCGTGGCGAAGTGGATGCCACAGCACGACGATCTCACTAAGGGCTCGGCGCAGCAACTCGTGAATGAGTTGGAAGGCATCATCCCGACGCTGTCTGGCGAAACCAAGGGCAACGCGTACTATCTGGTCGGCCGGGCCTACCACAAACTCGACAACACGGGCGACGCCTGCAGCATGATGGAAAAGGCGAAGCCGCTGGTCCGGGGCAGCACGCTGGAAGTCGTCAATCTCACCATCGAATCCATCTGTAAGTGAGCGATTCCTCGTCCCCCCGAGATATCATCGTCCACGTCTTCGGACGCACGGACGTCGGCCGCACGCGCGACCACAACGAGGATTCCTTCGTGGTCGCCGACCTGACGGCGATGAACGCCACGCTGCAGCCCGAGGTGCGCGAGCATCGGCTGGGCACGCGCGGCACGCTCTTCATGGTCGCCGACGGCATGGGCGGCGCCGCCGCGGGTGAAGTGGCGAGCCAGATGGCCACCGAGGTCGTGCTCGAGGAGCTCGACACCTGGTGGCGTCGCTCGGAGAGCACCGACCCGGACACGTTTGCGTCGGCGCTGCGCAAGGCGGTGGAGACCGCCAACGCGCGCATCCACCGCTACGCGCTCGACCACCCCGAGAACCGCGGGATGGGGACGACGACGACGATCGCCGCGGTCCTCGATGACAAGCTCTACCTCTGCCAGGTGGGCGACAGCCGCGGCTATCTCATTCGCGACGGCATCGCGATCCAGGTGACGAAGGATCAGTCGCTCGTGCAGCGCCTCATCGATGCGGGCGAACTGACGGCGGAAGAAGCCGAGGTGAGCGAGCGCCGGAACATCATCCTGCAGGCGCTCGGGCCGGAGCCGGCGGTGAAGGTGGATCTCACCGTGCAGCAGCTGCGACGCGGCGACACGCTGGTGGTCTGCAGCGACGGCATGTCGGGGCAGATGCGCACGGTGGACATCGCGCGCATCGTCACGGAGCAGTCGCCCGACCTGATGGCGACGTGCAAGGCGCTCATCGACCTGGCGAACGAGAACGGCGGCCCCGACAACATCACCGTGATCGCGGCGCGGTTCGAGGGCGAGGGGCTGCAGCCGGCCGCCGCCAGCGATTTCGTCGGCCACCGGCCGTACGTGTCGCCCGCGGAAGCGCGGGCCACGATGCCGGTGAGCGCCGCGACAATCGCGCAATCGCTGGACGATGCAGAGCTGCTGGACGCGTCGCTCGTCACCACCGCGGAGACGGAGGTGCCGGCCGCCGCCGCGGATGCCGCGGGCGCGGTGCGCGCCACGACTCCGATGGCGTCCGCGGTCGATCCGCCGGCGTCGCGGCTCACCGTCGCGCAGCTGCGCCTCATTTTTGGCGGCCTCACCGTGCTCGTCGCGGCCTGGCTGGCCTGGGTCTACCTCCTCAAGGGCTGAGGCCGCCATGGCCATCGAGCTCCGCATCACCAGCGGCGCGCGCGCGGGTGCTCGCGAAGTCTTCACCAAGTCCATCATCGCCATCGGTCGTCATCCGATGAGCGACCTGCGCCTCGACACGGAGAAGGATCTCGACGTGTCGGCGCGCCACGCCGAGATCCGCATCGTGGGCGGCACGGCCACGCTGCGCGACGTGGGGAGCAGCAACGGCACCAGGGTCAACGGCCAGCCGCTGGTCGGCGAGCGGGCGCTGTTCGACGGCGATGTCATCGCGCTGGGCGGTGCGGCCGGCGCGGCAATCGAGTTTCGTCGCATGGCCGAGACGGCAGTGGAACCGGTGGCTGCCGCGGCGCCACGCGCCGAAGCGCCGGCGTCACGAGGCGAGCGGCCCGCGCCACGACCCGAGCCGCCTGCGCCAGTACCAGCGCCTGATGCCAAGCCGGTTCCGCCGCGCCGTGACACGGGCGCGCGCATCGCCGAGGCCGTCGAGATGCAGACGGGCACGCTGCGCCGCACGCTCTACGCGTTTGGCGCCGCGGTGGTCATCATCGGACTCGGCCTGGCGTGGATGAGCCGGCAGAACGCCGCCGCGGACCGCGCCACCATTGAGCAGTTGCTTCGCGAGCTGCAGGACCAGAACACGGCCATCGCGCAGCTGCGCGGCAGCGCCGGGGCCAACGGGCTGACCAATGAAGTCGGGCGCATCTCGCGCGAGCGCGACTCGCTGCTCACCGTGCTGCGCGCCGGTGGCGACAAGGCGGCCGTGACGCAGCGCATCGCGGAGCTGAGTGCGCAGCAGACGGCGGCCGGCGCCGTGAGCAAGGTGGACTACGAGCGCATCGCCGACCAGAACACGCGCGCCGTGGCGTTCATCGTGGTGGACCACGGCAATGACCATGTCGAAGGCGGCTCAGGCTTCGGCGTCACGCGCGACGGACTCATCGTCACCAATCGGCACGTGGTGCAGGGTGCGGGCGACGCGGCGCCCACGCGCATCGCGGTGCAGTTCCACGGCACCCGGCGCTGGCTGCCGGCGCACGTGGTCAAGGTGTCGAGCTCCGACGACCTGGCGTTCCTCAAGGTGGACGCGCCCGGGTCGTTCCCCGCGGTGATGGGCGTCGCCCCGAGCGGCGGCGTGCGCCCAGGGGCGCCGATCGCAATCGTCGGGTATCCGCTGGGGAACGAGACGGCGGGGATGGGCGGCTCCATCGACACGATGACCGCGCGCGCCTCGCTGACGGTGGGCACGGTGAGCAAGTCGGTCCCCGATATCCTGCAGGTGGACGCGTACGTGGCGCACGGCTCGAGCGGCAGCCCGGTCTTCAACGAGCGCGGCTACGTGGTGGGCGTCGTCTACGGCGGTCCCACCGAAGCGGCGGGTCGCATCGTGTACAGCGTGCCGAGCGATCGCCTGATTGCGCAGCTGCCGGGCGAGGCGGCGGGGGTCGTCAGGCAGTAGCGGTCAGGTCACGAGCGCCCGCGCCGCGGCCTCCTGCATCCCCTTGTCGCCGGCCCAGGCGCAGAGGACGTGCGCCGCGTCGGGCAGCTCCGCCGCGAGGCGCGGATGGCCGAACAGCACCACCAGCGAGTCGCGCTTGAGCGACCGCGCCGCCTGCACCGCGAGCCGCACCGTCAGGCGCGACTGCGGGGTGAGGCTCACGTGCCCCTTGCCGGCGAGCACGTCGGCATAGACGGCAATCACCAGCACGCCCTCGCCCGCTTCGGTGGCGCCGGGCACGACGTTCACCGTGCGGCCCAGCGCCTGCAGGGCCTGAATGAACGTCCAGCGCGACGGCGCCGCGCTCGCCGGGTCGTCGTCCACCACCACGACCTCGCACGCCGGCGGCACCCACGGCACACGGCCGCGCACCACCTGCAGCACACGGTCGCTGACCTGCTTGGCCCACGTGCGATCGTCCAGGGTGGGACCGCGCAGGTCTGGGAGCCAACGTCCCCACGTGGCCCACCAGTCGCGCCGCGCGCGCGCCGCGGCCAGCGCATCGCCGTTCAGGCGCCCGCTGGCCAGCGCATCGCCGACGGCCTGCACGACGAGCGCGGGATTGGTCGGCGCGAGCAGCAGGTCGCAGCCGGCGGCGAGCGCGCCGACCGCGGCCTCGCCCTCGCCGTCGCCGGCGCTCACGCCACGCATCTCGAGCGCATCCGAGACGACGAGCCCCGTGTAACCGAGCGTCTCGCGCAGCACGCGAAGCGTCGGCGCCGATCGCGTCGCCGGCAGACCGGACGCGTCGAGCGCCGTGTACGCGACGTGCGCCGTCATCACGCTGGCGACGCCGCTGTCGATCGCGGCGCGGAATGGGACGAGGTCGCTGGCCATCAGCTCGGTGAGGCTCTCCTCGAGCACGGGGAGCGCGAGGTGCGAGTCGGCCGCCGTGCGCCCGTGCCCCGGAAAATGCTTCGCGCAGGCGAGCACGCTCTCGGCCTGGCACGCATCGATCCACTCGGCGGCGAGTTCCGCCACGCGCGCCGGATCGCTGCCGAAGCCGCGCGTTCCGATGATCGGATTGCCGTTCGCGAGATCGAGGTCGCAGACCGGGCCGAGCGCCCAGTTGAGCCCGATCTCGCGCGCGTCGCGAGCGGTGATGCGCGCCGCGCGGCGCACCGCGTCGGGATCGCCGAGCGCCGCGAGCGCGCCCGCCGGCGGGAGGGAGACGGCGCCCGGGAAGTGCTCCCCCGCCCCGCGCTCGAGGTCGGCGCCCACGAGGAGGGGAACCGGCGAGTGCGCATGGAGGGCGCGCGCGAGCTGCGCCACCTCGTAGCGCGGCCCGCCGCGGATCAGGAAGCCGCCGACGCCAAGCGCCAGCGCCTGGTCGATCGCTTCGCGCGTCCCCGCCCATCCGAAGTCGCGGTCCCAGCCGATGACGGCGATGACGTGCTGGCCCAGCTCCTTCATCCGCGGCGTCAGGCGGGCGTGAGCGTGCCGAGCACGCGCGGTCCGCGCGCGCCGGTGCAGGCGGGAACGTTGCCGGGAAGTCCGCACAGGTGCAGCCACCCAAGGAACGCAAACGCCACCGCTTCCTTGGCGTCGCCGTCGAAGAAGACGTCGTCGAACTGGCGCACCGGCCGCGGGGCCATCAGGGCCTCGAGCCGTCGCACGAGCGCGGGATTGCGCGATCCGCCGCCCGAGATGATCAACTCGGCCACCGGCTCGGGAATGAACCGCTCGAACGCAAGCGCGATGCTCCGCGCGGTGAGTTCGACCGCCGTCGCCACGATGTCAACGTCGCGACAGTCCGCGCTGGCCGCGCGGCAGCGCGCCATGAAGTCGGCGACATACGCCGGCGTGAACAATTCGCGCCCCGTGCTCTTTGGCGGCGGCGCGCTGAAGTACGGATGCATCAGAGACTCGTCGACGACGCTCGCGATGGCGCGTCCGCGCAAGGCGAGCGCGCCGTCCACGTCATACGGGAGGTCCGGGTGCAAGGCGCGCACGACCGCGTCGATGATGCCAACCCCCGGACCCGTGTCGAAGGCGCGCGTGCCCGACACGCCGCCACCCGGCGGCACGAGCGTCACGTTGCCGATTCCCCCGATGTTCTGCAGCGCGCGCCAGTCGGGC
Source organism: Gemmatimonadaceae bacterium (assembly GCA_036504815.1). Lineage (NCBI taxonomy): Bacteria > Pseudomonadati > Gemmatimonadota > Gemmatimonadia > Gemmatimonadales > Gemmatimonadaceae > Gemmatimonadaceae bacterium. The sequence continues at coordinate 100,279 of DASXUN010000010.1, forward strand.
CCTGCAAAGAGGAGCGCGTCGGCAATCGGGACGAGCGGCGCCCCCTGCCCACCGGCCGCGACGTCGCGCGTCCGGAAGTCGGCAATCACCGGGCGACCCGTGCGCTCGGCGATCGCCGCCGGCTGACCGAACTGCCACGTGGCGCGTGGCGCGTCGTGCCAGACCGTGTGTCCGTGCGAGGCGATGGCGTCCACCTCGTCGCGCGCGAGCCCGCTCTCGGCGATGGCCGCCACCGCCGCCGCGCCCAGCCGCTCGCCCAGTTCGAAGTCGAGGCGCGTGTAGTCGCCCGGATGCGTGGGCGTGGCGATGGCGCTCAGCAGGCGCGCGCGGAACGCGTCGTCATACGCCTGCTGCACGAAGGCGAGCAGCTCGGGCATCGGCCGGTCATCGCGCGCCCCGGGAACGAAGCGCACCACGGCGGCACTGATGCCGTCGTGCGACGTCCCCGACATCAAGCCGACGAGGACGAGGGGGCGCGCCGCGCCGGCGTTCACGCGCTCACCGGGGGCGGCGCGTCGGGAATGACGCGGCGAATGACGCCGCCGTGGGCGGCGAGGCGGCGGAGCGCCTCGTCCTTGTCCACGCCGAGCTTCTGCATCACGATCGCCGTCCTGACGCTGCGTCCGGCCGCGTCGAGCAGCGTGCGCGCCTGGTCGCGATCGACGCCGCACACGACGCGCAGGATCCGCTCGCTCCGATCCTCGAGCTTCTGGTTGGTGGACTGCAAGTCCACCATGATGTTGCCGTACGTCTTGCCGAGGCGGATCATCGCGCCCGTGGTGATCGTGTTGAGCACCAACTTGGTGGCCGTCCCCGCCTTCATGCGCGTGGAGCCGGTGACCACTTCGGGGCCGGTGACGACGACGATGGCGACGTCGGCCGCCGCGAGCGTCTCCGGCGGGGGCGGCGAGCAGGCGACGATGGCGGTGCGCGTGCCGATCTTCCGGCCGTGCTCGAGCGCGGCGCGCACATACGGCGTGGTGCCGCTGGCGGCGATGCCAATCACGAAGTCGCCGGCGCGAACACCCGCCTTGTCGAGGTCGTCACGCGCCCCTTGCGGCCGGTCCTCGGCCCCTTCCTGCGCGCGTGTCAGCGCCGGCGGCCCGCCGGCGATGATGCCCTGCACCATCTCGGGATCGACGCCGAACGTCGGCGGACACTCCGACGCATCGAGCACGCCCAGCCGCCCCGAGGTGCCGGCGCCAACGTAGAACAGGCGGCCGCCCGCGCGAAACGTCTCTTCGGCCATCTTCATGGCCTGCGCAATCTGCGCCGCCTGCGTGGCGACAGCGGCCGGGACACGGGCGTCTTCGGCGTTGATGAGCGCCACGATCTCTTCGGGCGAAGCGAGGTCAATCTCCGCCGTACGCGGATTGCGCTGTTCGGTGATGCGTGGATCGAGCATGGTCGGGGTGTGGAGGGCCGCTATGGGAGCGAACGGGCTTGGTGCTAAGTTACTGGGCGTGCGTGCCATGTCTACTCTCACAGAACCTCCGATGCCTCGCCCCATCGCTCGCCTCGCGCTCGCCCTCACTCTCGCCGTCGCCGCCTGCCATCATGGCACTGCACGACAGACGGTCGACATCGGCACCTATCTCGGCGGGGAGGCCTCGCTCGTCACGGCGCAGCCCGTCTTCGCGGCGCACGGGATGGTGGCCAGCAACAGCGAACTCGCCAGCGCGGCCGGCGCCGAGATCATGAAGCAGGGCGGGAACGCGGTGGACGCGGCGGTGGCCACCGGCTTCGCGCTGGCCGTGACCTATCCGTTCGCCGGCAACATCGGCGGCGGCGGCTTCATGAACATCCACATGGCCGACGGCCGCAACGCCGCCATCGACTATCGCGAGATTGCACCGCTGGCGGCCACGCGCGACATGTACGTGGACGCGGCCACCGGCAAGCTCACGAACAAGAGCATCATCGGGCATCTCGCCAGCGGCGTGCCGGGCGCGGTGGCCGGCATGGCGGAGGCGCTGCATCGCTTCGGCACGCTCCCGCTCGCCACGGTGATGGCGCCAGCCATCCGCCTCGCCAGGGAAGGATTCCTCGTCGACAGTTCGCTCTACCGTTCGCTGCGCGGCAACCGCGCGGTTGCGCAGTTCGCGGGCAAGGCGCTGTTCTACCCCAATGGCGAGCCGCTCACGCCGGGGACGCGACTCATCCAGGCCGAACTCGCGCGCACGCTCGAGATCATCGCCGCCAAGGGGCCCGCCGGCTTCTACGAGGGCGAGGTGGCCGACGCGCTGGTGGACGAGATGCAGCGCGGTGGCGGCATCATCTCGCGCGACGACCTGAAGCGATACAAGGCCGAGTGGCGCACGCCGATCCGCAGCACCTATCGCGGCTACACGCTGCTCACGATGCCCCCGGCGTCGTCGGGCGGCATCACGATGACCGAGACGATGAACATCCTCGAGCAGTTCGCGCCGCTGCCGCGCTATGGAAGCGCCGGCTACACGCACCTGCTCACCGAGGCCTTCCGCCGGTCGTTCATCGACCGCAACGAGAAGCTCGGCGATCCCGCGTTCATCAAGGTTCCGCTCGAGCAGCTGACGAGCAAGACGTATGCGAAGGAGCTCGCGGCGGGCATCGACCGGGCGCACGCCACCAGGACCCCCGCCTTCCGGGGGGCGGGCGAGGCCGAGCACACGACGCATTACTCGACCGCGGACGCCAAGGGCAACGTCGTCGCCACGACGACCACGCTGAACGGCGGCTACGGGTCGGGCGTCTGGATTCCGAAGGCCGGCTTCTTCATGAACAACGAGATGGACGACTTCGCGGCCCAGCCCGGATCGCCCAACATGTTCGGGCTCGTGCAAGGCGAGGCCAACGCCATCCAGCCCGGCAAGCGGATGCTGAGCGCGATGGCGCCGACGATCGTGCTCGACAAGGACGGCCAGGTGCTGCTGGTGGTGGGCGCCGCGGGCGGTCCGCGCATCATCACGACCACGACCGAGGTCATTCTCAACGTGATCGAGCACAAGATGTCGCTCGCCGACGCGATGCGCGCGCCGCGCCTGCATCATCAGTCGCTCCCCGACACGCTGCGCTACGAGGCGGGCGCCTTCAGCGACGCCGTGGCCGACTCGCTGCGCGCGATGGGACACGCGCTCCAGCGCACGGGCGGGCTCGCCAACGCCAACGGCATCATGCGCGTGAGCGGCGGATGGATCGGCGTACGGGAGCCGCGCAGCACCGGCGGCGCCGTGGGATACTGACGCTTACCGCACCGAATAGCACAAAGGGCGCCCGTCGGGCGCCCTTTGTGTTGGGGGGACCTCGCGTCGCTACTTCGCCAGACTGATCGTCAGCGGACCACCGAGCGTGATGGTCATCCGGCCGCCATTGGCCACACAGCCGTTCCAGTCGGCCGTGCCCGCGGCGATCACGCCGCCCGCGGCCGCGCCCACCGCGGCGCCGGCGACCGTGGACTTGGTCTTCTTGCCAAGCAACTGACCCGCGATGGCGCCCACCGCGGCACCCGCCGCCACCTTCTTGGCCTGATCGCCGGTGCTCTGGGCGCGCACGGTCTCGATGTTCGCCACCCTCACGCTGCCGGTGACGTCATACGTGGTGGTGCCGACGGCGACCGAAACCGGCTCGAAGGCGAGGCGAACGCCTTCCTTGCCGTTCTCACCGCGCTTCGCTTCCGTCACCCGGAGCGTGACCACCGAACCCGCGGGAACCGTCACGCCGTTGGTGCCGGCCACCGGCTCCGCAAGCGCCGCGGTCACGTGGTCACCTGCCTTGATGGTGTTCGTGCAGACGCGGGCGCTCGACGTCGCTTCCATCGAGGTGCCACCGGCGATGGTCCCGGTCGTCGCGGCCTTGGCCGCGGCGGGGGCCGGCCTGGCGGCCGGCGCTGACGCGGCGGGCTTCGCCGCCGTGGCGGCCGGCTTGGCCGGAGCCTTCGTCGCCGCGCGCTGCGCGGTATCGGCCAGCTGTGGCTGGCCCGCGTTGGCGGGCGCCAGTTCCACCTGGCGGCTGTCGGCCGGCACGTCATCGGCCTTCTTGCACGCCCCGAATGCAACCACGAGCGCCAGCGGCACGGCAGCAACCCGGATAAACTTCGGCATGGTATCCTCCTTCCTTCCAGTGGGGAGTCTCTCCTTCAATACTCGCTGTACTGCGGGTGTGGCACAACCGCCGCGCCGGTCATGATCCATCCCCTGCGGCGACTGATTCCGTTCGTGGCACCCTACCGCGCCCCCATGGCGTGGGGCGTGGCGTGTGTCGTCATCTCGTCCGCCTGCTACAGCCTGCAACCGCTCTTTCTTCGCCAGGCCATCGACGCCCTGCAGGCCGGAGCGCCTGCCGCTCGTCTCTGGCGCGTCGCCGCGCTGATGGTTTCGGTCGCGCTGGTCACCGGTTTCTTCCGCTGGCAGATGCGCGAGCAGCTCAACGGCGTCAGCCGCCGTATCGAGACCGACCTGCGCGATCAGCTGTTCGCCCACCTCATGACGCTGGACGCCGGCTGGTACGCGCGGACGCGCACCGGCGACGTGATGGCGCGCCTGACGAACGACCTCGGCGCCGTTCGCATGGCCGCCGGACCGGCGATCATGTACCTGATTAACACCATCGCCGGTGGTTTGTTCGCGCTGGGTTTCATGCTGCGGCTCTCGCCGCGGCTGACCGTCATTGCGCTGCTCCCCCTGCTCCTGCTCCCCGTGGTGATGCTGCGCCTCGGCCGGGCGATTCACGACCGCTTCGAGGACGTGCAGGCGCACTTCAGCGACCTCACGACGCGGGTCCAGGAGAACCTGAGCGGGGCGCGCATCGTGCGGGCCTACCGGCAGGAACCCGCCGAGTCGGAGCGCTTCGGCCAGCTGAGCATGGAGTACGTGCGGCGCAACCTGGCCCTCGCGCGCCTGAACGCGCTGATGAGCCCGTCGTTCACCCTGCTCGCCGGCTTGGGCTCGGTGGCGGTGCTCGGGGTGGGCGGCACGATGGTCCTGCGCGGGACCCTCAGCGTGGGCACCCTGGTGGCGTTCGGCATCTACCTCACCACGCTCACCTGGCCGCTGATCGCCCTCGGCTGGGTGACGAACCTGTTTCAGCGCGGCGCGGCGTCGATGGCCCGCCTCAATGAGATCCTCGATGCGACGCCGGCGGTGCGCGACCCCGACACGCCGCGTCCCCTGCCCTCACGGGACGGCGGGCGGCAGGTCGAGTTCCGGAACGTCACCTTCGCGTACCCGGCGCGCGACGGCGCCGCGCCGCGCACCGTGCTGCGCGACGTGTCGTTCACGATTCCCGCAGGCGGCACGCTGGGCGTGGTCGGCGCCACGGGCGCCGGCAAGAGCGCGCTGCTCGAGCTGCTGCCGCGCTTCTTCGACCCGCAGGAGGGGCAGGTTCTCCTCGACGGCGTGGACGTGCGCGACCTCCCGCTCGCCACGCTGCGCGCCGAGATCGGCTTCGTGCCGCAGGACGCGCTGCTGTTCAGCGAGACGATCGCCTACAACCTGGCCTACGGCGGCGCCGACGCCGTCACCGCCGCGTGGGGAGCCGAGGTGGCCCAGCTCGCCGAATCGGTGGCGCGCTTCCCCGCGGGCGACCGCACGGTGCTCGGCGAGCGTGGCATCAACCTGTCCGGCGGCCAGAAACAGCGCGCCACCCTCGCGCGCGCGCTGGCCCGCCGGCCCGCCGTCGTCGTTCTCGACGACGCGCTGTCGGCCGTCGACACGAACACCGAGGCGGCCATTCTCCACGGCCTGCGCGATGCCCTGAGCGGGCGCACGACGCTCATCGCGTCGCATCGCGTGACGGCGCTGCGCGAGGCCACGCACATCATAGTCATCGCCGACGGCACGGTGGCGGAAGCGGGGACGCACGACGAACTGGTGGAGCGGCGCGGCCGCTACTGGGCGTTGCTGAGGCGTCAGTTGCTGGAGGAGAGCATCGACGCCGAACTGCCGACCACCGCCTAGGTAAGCGGGGTCAGCTCCCGCGGGAGGCGCACCGTGAAGGTCGTGCCCGCATCGGCATTCGAGACGAACGACACCCTCCCCCCGAGGTAATAGTTCGTCAGGAGCTTGATGCTGTAGGTGCCGAGGCCGCGCCCGGCCCCCTTGGTGGAGAACGACCGCTGGAAGAGCTGCAGCTGCACGTCGGGCGGGATGACCGTGCCGTTGTGCACCGTGAACTCGACCTCGCCGACCAGTCGCCGGGCGCCGATCGTGACGGCCTCGCCGATGGGCGTGGCCTCGAGCGCATTCTTCACCAGGTTGACCAGCACGCGGCGCAGCAGCACTGGATCCGACGAGAAATCGAAGGCCATCGCGTCGGCAGCCACCAGCAGGTCCCGGCCGCGGCACACGCTCGTGGGCCGCAGGGCGTTCAGCACCTGCCGCACGATCTCCATGGAGCGCACCGGCCGCGGCCTGACCTCGAGGTCGCCCGACTCGGCGGCCGCCAGCGCGCGCTGCGCGCTCAGTTCCTCGACCAACTGGTCGGCAGACTGCGACATGATTTCCGCCGCCTCGTGCAGTTCGCTCGGCGGCAGTTCATCGTGCACCAGCAGCTCGGCCAGCCCCTTCACGCCGCCCGCCGTGTTCATCACGTCGTGGAAGAAGATCCGCTCGAGCACCTCGCGGCGCTTCTCGTGGCTGATGTCGAGCAGCGAGAAGATGGTGAACGACTCGCCCTCCACCGGGATGTGCTGCGCCCACACCCGGAAGTCCACCGAGATTTCGCGCCCGGCCTCGCCCCCGACCGTCAGCCGGCATTCCTGCACGTCGAGGTCGCGCCACTTCTGGCTGTTCACGATGGCGCGCACCGCGCCGCAGTGCCGGCAGAAGGGGGTGGTGCCGCAGCCGCCCTCGGTTTCGTGCGAGTGGATGCAACCCACCGCCTCGCCCGGGCGCTTGCCGATGACCGCCTCGATCAGCGCCTCGACAACCTCGCGCCGCTCGGCCGGCAGCTTGTCCCCGTCGTCGCCGGCGAGGAACATCCGGAACGGCCGGTTGGTGAGCACGATCTGCCGGTCGGCGTTGAGCACCACCGCCATGTTCGGCATCGCGTCGAGGAACTCACCGATCAGCGGCAGGGCGGCCAGCGTGCGGTGCTGGCGCTCCACCTCGCCCGCCGTCGCGCGCTCCGCGGGGGCGAAGGCGGTCGGCAGGCGTGCGACGCGCTGGTCGGATGAACTCGGAGGCACGCTCATGGGTCCTCGCCCGGGATGCGATCGTTGAATATGCGTCGAGTGGACCGCCGTCGCACAATGGGGCAAGTCGCCCTAGATGCGCGTCCGAATGAACTCCGGCGTGTACTGCTGCATGAAGCTCGCGATCCGCGTGAACTGATCGGAGATCAGCAGCAGGCCCACGGCCAGCAGCAGCGCGCCCGCCAGCCGGTTGATCCATCCCATCTGCTTGCGAATCTTCTGGAAGAAGCCGAGGAAGCGCTCCACCGCGACGGCCGCGATCAGGAACGGAATGGCGAGGCCCATCGAGTAGACGAACAGCAGCACGAGGCCGCGCCCGAGGTCGGCTTCGCTCGCCGTGTAGGTCAGGATCGCGCCGAGGATGGGTCCGATGCAGGGCGACCAGCCGGCGCCGAAGGCGATGCCTACGAGCACGGTGCCCAGATAGCCGACGGGCTTGTTGGTCAGGTGCACCCGGGTGTCGCGCGCGAGCAGGCCGAGATTGAGGACGCCGAGCAGGTAGAGGCCGAAGACGATGACGAGCGCGCCGCCGAAGCGTGTGAGCCAGACACGCTGGCTGAGCAGCACGCGTCCCAGCACCGTCGCGCTGGCCCCGAGCGCCAGGAAGATCAGCGTGAAGCCGAGGATGAAGAGCAGCGCGTGCACCAGGGCGATGCGGCGCGACCGCTGCAGGTCCTCGAGGCTGAGCCCGGTGATGAAGGTCACGTAGCTCGGCACCAGCGGGAGCACGCAGGGGGAGAGGAAGCTGAGCAGCCCCGCGCTGAAGGCGATGGCTAGGCCGAGCGTGGCCGGTTCGTTCACAACGGTCTCCGGTCGAGGACGGTGGGCGTCTTGCGGCAGGCGCGGCAGGTGCCGCGCACGAGCAGCCGGTGCTGCGACGGGACGAACCCGCGATTGCCGGCGGCGCGCCGAATGATGTCCGGGATGCGGTCGTCGAAGAACTCGGTGACCGCCCCGCAGATGGTGCACGTCAGGTGGTAGTGATTCGGCTGGTTGCGCGCGGCCTCGTATCGCTTGAAGCCCTCCCCGAAGTCGCGCTGCTCGGCGAGCCCGCACGTCACGAGCAGGTCGAGCGTCCGATAGATGGTCGCGAGGCCAACCGACTGCCCATTCTTCACCAGCGTCGCCGCGACGTCATCGGCCGAGAGGTGGCCGCTCGCGCGGAGCAGGATGTCGGCAATGGCCAGCCGCTGCTGCGTGACCGGCAGACGCCGCTCGCGCAGGAAGCCGGTGAAGCGATCGATTACGTCGGAGTCCGCCATAGAGGATCCTCCAACAGGGCGCGAAGCTGGTCGCCGCTGAATCTCTCGGTTTCCGTGAGATCCTTGGAGCGCTGCGTGACGCCGCGGGCCACCGCGTCCACCGTGGCCAGGGGCGCATCGGCCGTGGCCGCCACTTCGACGAGCCACTTGCCGCGATCGGGGCCCTTGCGGACCAGGCGATAGCGCGCCGTGTGTATGACGAGGCGCGGTTCGCCATTCAAGGCGAGTGAAACGGGTGCGACGGACGGCGCGGCATCGGCGGCCTCCGGCAGCACCGCGTCTGTGGCCTCGGGCGACACGGCATCGGCGGCCTCCAGCGGCACCGCCGCGTCGATGAGCGACTGCACCGCGGCGTCATCGACGACGCGAACGTGCTCCGCACCCGGCGTCACGGCCACCACCGCCACCCCCGTCTCCATGCTCCCCTGCCGGATGGGGCTGAAGAGGTGCAGTTCCACGACGCGATCCGCGCCAAGACGGTTGACGATCTCGGTGAGGAAACGGGCGCGCGTATCGTCCATTCAGCGCGCTCCGGCGCCGGCGGCACACACGGGGCGCGCCGTCGAGGGAAAGGGGGCGTCAATCGAGAGGCAAGTCACCTGGGGAAATCTAGCCCCGTGCGGGGCATGACTCCACCAGCGGAAGGGGGGAGTTGCGCTACAGCAGCGCCACCGGATCCCGGTCGAAGGTCACCCGCATCTCATGCGCTGCGGGGAGCTCGAATCGCGTCAGGAAGGCGCGCATCAACTGCGTCAGCGGCGCCGGACGGGCGGCCTTCAGCACCAGATGCCAGCGCCAGCGCCCCTTGATGCGCTCGATCGGGCAGGGCGCCGGTCCAACGAGCGACACGGCGCCGCCCAGCGCCTCGAGCCGCGGCGCCATCCAGTCCGCCGCCTGCTGCGCGCACGCGGCCACCGCCAGTTCGTCCAGCCCGCTGATCACGACATTGGCCAGCCGCAGCGTGGGCGGATAAGGCGGACTCACCCGCGCCGGAATCTCCTCGCCGACGAAGCGCAGATAGTCATGCTCGACCGCGCAGATCACCGCGTGGTGCCCCGGCGTGCGCGTCTGGATGAAGACCTCGCCTCCCTTGGGGCCGCGCCCCGCCCGTCCCGCCACCTGGCTGAGCAGCTGGAAGGTGCGCTCGCTGGCGCGGAAGTCGGGGAGGTTGATGCCGATGTCGGCGTCGATGACCCCGACGAGCGTCACGTTGGGAAAGTCGAGCCCCTTGGCGATCATCTGCGTGCCGAGCAGGATGTCCACCTCGCCGCGCCCGACGCGATCGAGAATCTCGGCGTGCGCCCATTTTCCCGTCGTGGTGTCGACGTCCATGCGGGCCACGCGCGCCGAGGGAAAGCGCTCGTTGAGCAGGCGCTCCACCTGCTGCGTGCCGACCCCGCGCTGGCGCATGTTCTCCGCCCCGCACTCGGCGCACGTCGCGCTCAGCGGTTCGGCGTGCTGGCAGTAGTGGCAGATGAGCCGTTCCGGGGCGCGATGGTAGGTGAGCGAGATGGCGCAGTTGGGACAGGCGACCACGTGGCCGTCGGGGCACGTGACGAAGTTCGCGAAGCCGCGCCGGTTCAGCAGCAGCAGGCTCTGCTCGCCGCGCGCGAGCCGCTCGTGCAGCGCCGCCTCGAGCGGTGCGCTGAGGATTCGCCGCAGCGCCTGCAAAGCGGCCGGCGCCCCGGGGCCGGTTTCGTCGCGCAAGTCGACGATGCGCACCCCGGGGAGCGCCCCGCCCCCCACGCGATCGGGCAGCGAAAGCAGCTGATACTTCCCCGACTGGGCGTTGGTCCAGCTCTCGAGCGACGGCGTGGCGCTCCCCAGCACCACCACCGCCCCCGCCTCGCGGGCGCGCACGATGGCCACCTCGCGCGCGTGATAGCGCGGCGCCTCGCCCTGCTTGTACGTGGCCTCGTGCTCCTCGTCCACGACGATCGCGCCGAGGTTCGCGAGCGGCGCGAAGATGGCGGAGCGCGCCCCGATGGCAATGCGCTTGTCGCCGCGTTGCAGCGCGCGCCAGGCGTCATAGCGCTCGCCGTCGCTCAGCCCGGAGTGCAGCACCGCCACCTGGTTGCCGAAGACGGCGCGAAAGCGGTCCACGGTCTGCGGCGTGAGCGCGATCTCCGGCACGAGCACGATGGCGCTCTTGCTCGGCGCGGCGAGCACGTGGCGCAGGAACTCGATGTAGACGAGCGTCTTGCCGCTCCCGGTGATGCCGTGCAGGAGGAACGTCGCCCCGGGCGCGCCGGCGCACAGCGCCGCGACCGCCGCGCGTTGCGCGGCGGTCGGCGTCACCGCCGCGGGCGGCGGTGCCGCGCGCGCCAGAAACGGATCGCGGTCCACCGGTTCCGGCACCACCACCGCCACGCCGCGCTTCGCGAGCCCCTGCACCACGCTCTCGGTGCAGCCCAGCCGCTCGATGAGATGCGCCACGGGCGACTGCCCGCCGAGCGACTCGAGCAGTTCGTACAGCGCGCGCTGCTGCGGCGCGCGCTTGAAGAGCTCGTCGCGCTGCAGCAGTGAATCGAGCCGCTGCGAGATGCGGAGCACGCGCTGCGTGCGCAGCGGCGGATCGGCGCGGCGCGCGCGTCCCATCGCGGCCGGCAGCGCCGCGCGCAGCACGAGGCCGACCGGCGACACGTAGTAGTCGGCCATCCACCGCCCGACCGCGAGCAGGTCGGGACAGAAGGCCGGCGATGCGTCGGGCGCGTCGAGGATGGGCTTGGGTTCCGCGCCGCCGAGCGACGCGCCGTCGCTCTCGGCGAGCACGATGCCGATGGCCGTGCGATTGCGGAACGGGACCAGCACGCGGGTCCCGGGCGTCACCGGGTGTCGCAATCCGTCCGGAACGGCGTACGTGAAGGCGCGAAAGAGCGGGAGCGGGAGCGCGACGTCGACGAGCCGGGCGGTCATGGCGCCGGCGGCAAACCGCCCGTCGGCGTGCGGCCGCGCACGCCCGCATCGCGGGGCACGCCCGCTTCGTGCAGCCAGCCCTCGAGGTCGGCGGCCAGCTCGGCCCCGCGCTGATATCGCGCCTCGGGCGCCTTCTCGAGGCAGCGCATCACGATCTGCGCGAGCGCGGCCGGCACGTCGGAGTTCACCTCGGTCACGGGGACCGGCACCTCGTGCACCTGCTTGTAGCCGACGGCAAACGCGTCGGCCGCGTCGAACGGCGGGAAGCCGACGAGGCTCTCATACATCATCACGCCCACGGCGTAGAGATCGGCGCGACCGTCGAGCGTCTTCCCCATCGCCTGCTCCGGCGCCATGTAGTGCGGCGTGCCCATCGCGCGCCCGCTCGCCGTCAGCCGCGCGTGGAACTGCGCGGTGGCGATGCCGAAGTCGGTCAGGTAGGCGTTGCCATCCTCGTCGAACAGCACGTTGTCCGGCTTCACGTCGCGGTGCACCACGCCGTGGCGGTGCGCATGATCGAGCGCCGTCGCAATCTGGGCGGCGACCTCCGCCACCCGCGCCGGCGCCAGCGTGCGCGACTTGGCCAGCAGGTCGGCCAGCCCGCCGCCGGCGAGGAACGGCATGATGAGGTAGACCATCTCCCCCACTTCGCCATAGTCGAACGGCACGCAGATGAGCGGGTGCACCAGCCGCGCCGCCGCCTCGGCTTCGCGGCGAAAGCGCTCCCGCATCTCCGTGTCGCGGGCTAGGTGCGCGTGCATGACCTTGAGCACCAGCGGGCGGCCCAGCGTCTCCTGCTCCACCAGATAGACGTCGGCCATTCCGCCCGAGCCGATGCGCCGCAGCACGCGATACCGGTTTCCCGTCGCCTGCCGCAGCGCCGTGATGAGCGCATCGGGCGCGTCGGGGCGCGCCGGCACGTCCGGCAGCGCGATTGCGCAGCGTACGCAGGCGGCGGCGCCGCCGCGATTCCAGGTGCCGCATTCAGGACAGAACACTTAGAGCACGCCGCGGCGCCAGAGCGCCAGTATGAGCAGGCCGCCCAGCGCCAGCTGGCCCGCAAACATCACCCAGAAGCCGTGCGGCCAGTTTGAGAGCGGAATGTCGGCGAAGTTCATGCCCCACATTCCGCTCACCACCACGAACGGCACGCTTAGCGTTGCGACCACCGTCAGGCTCTTGGTCGCGATGTTCAGGCGGTTGGACACCTGCGTGAGATACGACTCCATCACCGACGACACCAGGTCGCGGTAAGTATCGATGGATTCGTTGAGCCGGATGACATGGTCGTAGATGTCGCGGAAGTACACCTGCACGTCCGGCGGCACGAGCGCGGTCGGCCGGTTCGTGAGGAAGCTGAAGACCTCGCGCTGCGGCGCGAGATGCCGACGCAACTGTAACACGAGGCGCTTGACGCTGAAGATGTCGTGCATCGCCGACTGGTCGAACTTGGCGAAGACCCGTTCCTCGACCGTGTCGATGAACTCATCGAGCTGGTCCACGATGGGAAAGTACTCGTCGACGGTGGCATCGAGCACGGCGTGCAGCGTGCGCGCCGGTCCGCGGTCGAGCAGGTCCGGCGACCGCTGCACCCGCTCCCAGACCACGTCCAGGCCGGGTGAGTGCGACCCGTGCACCGTGATCAGGTAGTTGCTCCCCAGCACGCAGCAGAGGTTGTAGGTCTCGATGTCGTGGGGATCCTCCGTCTCGCTCACGAAGCGTACGGCGCGCACCACCACGAACAGGTAGCCGTGATACTCCTCCACCTTCACGCGCCCGTTGGGACTGAGCGTGTCCTCGATGAGCAGTGGGTGGAGATGAAAGACCTTCTCAAGGAGCGCGACCTGCGACATGCTCGCGGTGTCGATGTCGACCCAGAGGAAGCCGCCGGAGTCGCCGAGGTAGCGCTCGAACTCGCGCGGATCGACGTCGCGCTGCAGCTCACCCGCGGACGGGCGGTACCAGCTGCGCGGGCGGGCGGATTCGGTCCCCGTGATCCGCTGCGACTTGCGAATGCGATACGTGCCGGACTGGCGACGAGCCAAGGGATCCTCCGCGGGGCGACGCGCCCGGGGGAAAAGGTATCGCCTGCCCTCAGCCGAGCAAGCGTCGGCCAGGTGGCGGCGCCACGGCCGGCGGCGGCGTCAGCCCTCGAGGGCGCGCATATGCACGACCGACGCCTCGCCCACGCGATCGGGCGCATAGCCGCCTTCGAGCGCGCTCACCAGCCGTCCGCCGCACCAGGCGGCGGCCCGGCTGACCAGTTCGCGGGTGAGCGTCGCGACGTCCTCCATCTCGAGCGTGAACCCGCCCAGCGGGTCGCCCTTGAGCGAGTCGAAGCCGGCCGAGACGAGCACGAGATCGGGCGTCCACGCGGCGGTGGCCGCGTCCACCGCGCCCAGAAAGGCGTCCACATAGCGTGCGGCGGGGAGCCCGCCCGGCAACGGCACGTTCCAGACGGTCTCCTTCGGGCCGCGATCATCGGCGGCCCCGGTCCCCGGATACCACGGCCACTGGTGCATCGACACGAAGCGGATCTCCTGCGTGTCCTGCACCAGCGCCTGCGTGCCGTTGCCGTGGTGCACGTCAAAGTCGGCAATGAGCACCCGCGGCACGCCATGTCGCGTGCGCGCATAGTGCGCTCCCACGGCGACGTTGCCAAAGAGGCAAAATCCCATGGCATGGGCGCGCAGCGCGTGGTGTCCCGGCGGACGCACGGCGCAGAACGACCGCCGACCCTCGGTGACCGCGAGGTCGATGCCGTCGAGCACGCACCCGGCCGCGGCGGCCGCCGCATCCCACGACCCTTCGCTCGTGACGGTGTCGGCGTCGAAGCGCGCGCCCCCGTTCGCCGCGGCACTCCGCACGTCCTCGATGTACGCCGCGTCGTGCGCCAGCGCGAGTTCCTCGACGGTGGCGTGGCGCCCCTCGCGGTGGTCAATCCGGAGCATCAGCTCCCAGTCGTTGCGCAGTGCCCGCGTGACCGCGCGCAGCCGCCCGACGTGCTCGGGGTGGGACCACCCCGTGTCGTGCCGCCCGCAGTCGGAGTGCGAGATGAACGCGACGCTCACCCGACGCTCAGGCCGCGGGCGCCAGCGTCGTCAAGAACCGCGCGATCTGCTGGTCGAACATGTACGACGAGCCATTCACCACGGTGCCACCCTCGTCTGGGAACGCCGCGATGACCACTTCCTCGCCGCCCTGGCCGCGCAGCACGAGGTGATTGGGCCCCTCCTTCTCGACGAACGCGGCGTAGATGGAACTGCCGTTCGCAAAGAACTCGCGGGCGGCGCGGAGGACGTCGGCCGGCGACGCACTGGTGCGCTGGCTCTGCAGCGTACGCTTCGACTGGTTGTGCATGATGTCGGTGGGCTCCTTGATGATCAGCCGTGCGCGCCACTCGCGCCCGGCGGTCCTTCCAGCGGCAGGTGCAGCAGCAATGCGGTGCGTCCCTCGCCGATGGCTTCGGTGGTGACGCCGCCGCCCATCAGGCGGCTGACGCTCCGCACGAGATCGAGCGCCCAGGCCAGATGCGCCTCCTCGTCCGTCGCCTCGTCGTCGTCGCGCGCCGCGTCCCGGCGAGAGCCGGATTCCTGCACGCGGTAGCGGGCCTGACCCTCCGCCGCTTCGACGGTGATCTCCACCCGTTCGAGCCGCCCCCGCTCGAGCACGTGCTCAACGAGCGTCACGAGCAGCCGCACGATCTTGCGGCGATCACCCCGCATGGCGGGCAGCGCCAGCACCGGCTCCACGACGGTCACGACGGCCCCGGGCAGCGTCTCCGCCGCGTCGCGCACGGCGTCGCGCATCGGCACGCGCGGATCGAACTCGTCGAGCGTGAACGCCAGCGCGCCGCGCCGGGCGCCGGCGAAGTCGAGCAGGGCCTCGACCAGCCCGAGAATCTTGGCGGCCGACGCGCGCGCGCCGTGCAGCGCGCCGCGCTGCGCGGCGGTGAGCGGACCGGCTCCGTCGTACTCCAGTTGCGCCAGATGCGCCAGCAGCGCCTCGAGCGGCGAGTGCAGGTCGACCGACACCCCCTCGAGGAAGTCATCACGGGCCCGGCGCGCCACGGCGACGACGGCGTACTGCCGTTCCAGCTCCGCGGATGCCTCGGAAAGCGCCGCGTTCACGCGTCGCAGCTCGTCGCCCCTCTCCGCCTGGCTGGCCGCCGACGCCAGGAGATCGGCGACCAGGCGCAGCAGCGCCCGGGCCTCGCGGGTGACGCCCGCGCCTTCGCGGAAATAGAAGGTGGCCACCCCAAGCACCCGCCCGGCGGCAATGAGCGGCAGCGCCGTGATCGCGGCAAAGCCGAGCTCGCGCGCCACCTCGTGCCAATCTTCCAGGTCAGGATCGGCAAACACGTTCGGCACGTCAATGACGCGCCGCTCGCTGGCCGCTTCACCGCTGGGGCCGAAGCCGACCCGTACCCGCATCGCCCCCAGCCACGGCCGGTACTTCGCCGGCCACTGGTGCGCCGCCACCAGCCGCATGAGCTCCGAGGCGCCGTCGAGCAGGTAGACGGAGCCGAGTGTCGCGCCCACCTGCGGCGCGACACGGTCCAGCGCGAACTGCAGGGCCGCTTCCGCCGACTCGCCGCTCACCGCCGCGTGCACGATGTCGCGCACGGCGTCGAGTTCGCGCCGGTCTGTCGGCGCCGCGGGCGTCGGCAGCGGCTTGCGGGGGAAGTAGCGCCGGCGCGGCGGCATTCCCTAGCGGCCGGCCCCCGCCGCCTGGTACAACCGCGCTTCGAATGCCTCGCGCAGCTTGACCGTCGTCGGCCCCGGCTTGCCGTTCCCCACCGTCTTGCCATCGAGCGTCACGACGGGCGTCACGTCCGTCGTCGAGCCGCAGACGAAGATCTCGTCGGCTCCCGCCAGCTTCGCGAACGGAATCGGCTGTTCCTTCACCGACATCCGATGCTCGGCGACGAGTTCCATGATCACCTTGCGGGTGATGCCGGGGAGAATGCGCTCCGTCAGCGGATGCGTGGTGAGCACGCCGTCGATGACGGCGAACACATTGGTGGCCGCCCCTTCGGTGACGATGCCGTCCTCGTGCAGGATCGCCTCGTAAGCCCCCGCCTCGGAAGCCGCCTGGCGGGCCAGCACGTTGCCGAGGAGGTTGACCGTCTTCCAGTCGCGCCGCTTCCACCGCATGTCGGGGAAGGTCACCGCGGAGCATCCGTCGTCGCGCATCTTGCGCGGCACGACCAGCTTCGACGCAGAGACGAAAACCGTCGGCGGCACAGTCGCGGGCGGGAAGAAATGCGTGCGGGGCGCCGCGCCGCGCGACACCTGCAGATACAGGAAGGCCTCGCCATCCACGAGGTCATTCTCCTGCACCACCCGCTCGCACACCGCCTCGAGCGCGTCGATCTGGGCGCGATTGAAGTTGATGCGGAGCCCCTTGAGGCCGTTGTCCATCCGTTCGGCGTGGGCCGCCCACTCGAACATCTTGCCGCCCACCGAGCGCACGCCTT
This sequence comes from Gemmatimonadaceae bacterium, assembly GCA_036504815.1. Lineage (NCBI taxonomy): Bacteria > Pseudomonadati > Gemmatimonadota > Gemmatimonadia > Gemmatimonadales > Gemmatimonadaceae > Gemmatimonadaceae bacterium. The sequence continues at coordinate 117,104 of DASXUN010000010.1, forward strand.
CGTAAATGCCGTCGCCAAAGATGAAGCCGCGGTCCTCCACCGGAATCAGCGCCTGTTCGCGCGGGAGGTACTGGCCGTTGAGATACATGATCATGGTATGGCCCTCGATTGGATGCTGCTGGAATCTACAGGTTTGGTGCCGCGGCGGAGAGAGGACTCCTACCCCAGGAGCCGCTCGATCGACCGCACCAGCGGCGCGAACGACAGCGCTTTCCCGGTCACGCGCATCGCCTGCTCCGTCGCCAGTTCGCGTTGTCCGTGCCCGAACAACTCGGCTTCAATCCACGGCCCCGCCTGCGGGTTGCGCCACCAGTCCTCGTTGAACCGCTCGCACAGCGTCTCGTTGAGCCGGGCCTGCAGCTGCCACGCGCGCAGGTACCGCGCGGCGTAGAAGCGCGGGTCGACGTCGAGGAAGGCATCGGCCCGCTGGTACCGGAAGCCCGTCGCCGTTGTGAGCGTCTCCACGTACAGGTCGGGCAACGACGCCCATGGCGTGGTGCCCGCGTGCAGCTCGACCTCGTAGATGAGCTTGGCACAGTAGCGCCGCAGGAACTGCAGCTCCTCGAAGCCGGCGGCCCGCAGGTATCGGGGCGTATCCGCCTTGGACAACTCGGTGTAGCGCGCCAGCCAGCCGCGGTCCTGCAGGCGGTGGTCGAACAGCATCGCGTACCCTTCGGTGACCGAGTTGTCACCGAGCCAGCGAAACTCGAACGGCAGCTCGCGCGCCATGTTCGCAAAGTGCAGCGCGTGCCCCAGTTCGTGCATCAGCGTGGTCCAGTCGTTCTGGCCGCCGTGCGGACGCAGCACCAGATAGACCTCGTCCGGAATCCGCACCGGCGAGCAGAAGGCCCGCGCGCGCTTGCCGGGCCGCTCGCCCGTGTCGAAGAACACGCGTCCGCGGGCATCGGGGCTCGCCCCCATCTCCGTCACCTGACGGCGCACCTCGCGCTCCATCGGCTCCGCGCCGAACGCGCCGTCGAATTCGGGCGCGCGCATCAGCGCCACCGCATCGGCGCGCGTCGCATCGGCGCCCGAGAGGCCGAGCCCGCGCTTCAGGAACTCCGGCAGGATGTCATCCCACATCGCCTGCGTGTCGCGCAGGAATTGCGCGCAGGCATCGCGCAGCGGGCGAATCTCGAAGCCGCTCAGCGTCTCCCACGTGGCGATGTAGTCGCCCCTCGGCGTGTTCGTCGATCCGCCGCCGATTCGCAGCCCCTCGACGACTTCGTGCTCGCGCTCCAGCCGCTCGCGCTTGAGCGGCGCCAGTTCGCGGTCCACCAGCGCGGCGCGCGCGTCGTCGAGCGCCTGGCGCTCCCGCTTGTCGCGCGTATTCGCAATGGTGATCGCGGCCCGTTGGTACGGCTCCACCGTCCCGTCGGGGAGCGCGATCGTCGCCGCGCCCTCCCAGGCGATCTCCCGCTCCTCGAACGCCGCCAGCTCGCGGCCGCACCGCGACTCCACCAGCCAGTCGAGCAGCAGCCGCGCCGAGCGCTGCGCCTCGCTGCCGGGGGCCGCGTCGCGATGTCGCTCGGTGACCATCGCCACCGCCTCGTCGTCGAAGGCGCCGGCGTGCTTCGCGAAGATCGGCTGCAGTTGCGCCTCGCCCTTCAACCCGGCGTGCGCTTCGTAGTACTCGCGGCTCAGCTCCACGAGAAAGGCCTCGCCGCGCTCCCGGAGCGCGTCGAGGCCGTCGTCCATCATTCTCGGCATGCCGCCCTCAGCCGGCGAGCTTCGCGGACAGGTACGCGCGCAGCTGCGTCGCATCCACCCGATCCTGCTGGAGCGAGTCGCGGTCGCGCACCGTGACCGTGCCGTCCTTGGTGGAGTCGCCGTCCACGGTGATGCAGTACGGCGTTCCCACCTCGTCCTGCCGGCGATAGCGCTTGCCGATGGAGCCGGCGTCATCGTAATCCACCGGGTAGAGCGGCCGCAGGTCGTCGACGATCTTTCGCGCCATCTCGGGCTGGCCGTCCTTCTTGGTCAGCGGGAAGATGCCGGCCTTAACCGGGGCGAGCGACGGCTTGAGGTGGAGGACCACCCGTCCCTCGGATTCACCCTCGACCGCCTCCTCGGCGTACGCGTTGCACAGCAGCGCGAGCGTCACGCGGTCGGCGCCCACCGACGTCTCCACGACGTACGGGATGTACCGGCGGTTGGCCACCTGGTCCACGTACTCCAGCCGCTTGCTGCTGAACTCCTGGTGCCGGCCCAGGTCGAAGTCGCTGCGATGGTGCACGCCCTCGATCTCCTGGAAGCCGAGCGTGCCGCCGAAATCGAACTGGATGTCGAACGCGGCCTTGGCGTAGTGCGCCAGCTCCTGCGCCGTGTGCTGGTGGAACTCCAGCCGGTCGCGCTCGAGGCCGAGGGCCAGGTGCCACTCCATGCGCTGGGCCTTCCAGTACTCGAACCACTCCATGTCCGTCGTCTTCCCCTCGGCCGCCTGCGGGTCGACGAAGAACTGCATCTCCATCTGCTCGAACTCGCGCGTGCGGAAGGTGAAGTTCCCGGGCGTGATCTCGTTGCGGAACGCCTTGCCGATCTGCGCGATGCCGAACGGCACCTTCTGGCGGCGCGCCTGCTGCACGTTGAGGAAGTTCACGAAGATCCCCTGCGCCGTCTCGGGGCGCAGGTAGACCACGGCCGCGGTGTCCTCCACCGGGCCCATGAACGTCTTGAACATCAGGTTGAACTGCCGCGGCTCGGTGAGCTGGCAGTCGCTGTGCTCGCCCGGCTTCTTGCTCGGCTTGCGCGGGCACGAGGCGCCGTCCAGCTGGTCGGCGCGGAAGCGCGCCTTGCACGCCTTGCAGTCCACCAGCGGGTCGTTGAATCCGCTGACGTGGCCGCTCGCCTCCCAGACCTTCGGATGCATCAGGATGGCCGCGTCCAGGCCTTCGACGTCGTCGCGCGAGCGGACCATCGCGTGCCACCAGGCGTCCTTGACGTTCTTCTTCAGCTCGACACCCAGCGGGCCGTAATCCCACACCGAGCCCGTGCCGCCGTAGATCTCGGAGGACTGGAAGATGAAGCCGCGGCGCTTGCAGAGGCTGACGAGCTTTTCGAGGACGTCGGGTCGAGCCATGAGGTTGATCCGGAGGTGGGCGCGGCTGGGTGTCGTGCCCGAGGTTCAGGGCCGCCGCTGGATGCGGTGGCGTCAGAGGGAAATCTCGCCCATACCGCTCGGGGAGTCTACCGCCGTGCCCCAGATTCGCCGCCCAGCGTGCGTCGGCGTCGATCGCCCAGCCCCCACCGTGGAGCCGTCTAGTGTGCTCCCCCGATCAGCAGTCCGCGCAACTCGTCGGCAATGGACCCGGGCATCAGCATGTTGCGGGCAAACTTCATCTGACCGGCATCCTCGAAGTACATCTTCATGCGGAACATCGCATTGATGACCTCCACGCGAACGTCCGCGCCCGCCGACCGGATGACGACTTCCAGCGGGAACGCGGCGGCGTACGCGATGCCCGGGCACTTGAACCTGGCGCGGGCATCGTCGTCGCCGGCCCCCACGATATCAAACGCCTTCGCTTCCATGGCGGCGCCGCTGACGCCGAGAACCACCATGCCGCGGTCGGCGAACTCCATCCGGTAAACGCCCCGTAACTGCCACTTGCCGCGCGGTGGCGCCTGAAGGCGTCCCCAGATCTCGTCGGCCACCCGGCGAACATCGGCTGCCCCGCTCCCCGGGAATGAGGTGATCGTCTCGACCTGCCCGGGGAACGCGCCGCCCGCCATGACTCCCATCGTCTTGCCAATCAGGCCGCGCGAACGCGACTGGCCGTAGGCGCGATTGACGCGACGGCCGTGCGTCGCGGCCAGCACCACCCCCGACAGGTCATCCACCATCGCACGTCCCGCGGTCTCGAGGCCGGTTTCCGCCACGATCGTACGCTCGATGGAGAGGGGGTTCACCATGGCCACGTGCACGCCGGCTTCATCCTGGAACACGCTCAGGCGCACCGGCACCGCAAAGGCGGCCGGGGCGCTGTGGGCCAGGAGCAACTGTTCGTGCGCGGCCTGCCGCGCGACAATCACGTGCGCCCCGCCGCCGCACCGCGCCGCATCGCCCGGCACGGGATAGTCGGCCACCACCGTCCAGCCGTGCCGCGTCAGGGCGCCGGCAATCGTGGACGCGGCGGCGGGCACCGCCATCGGGACCGAATCGGCCAGCATCACGTAGACGCGCTGCGCGCCCTGCGCGCGCGCGGGGGTCGCGGACAGGCAGGCGGCGGCCGCGACGGCGACGGCGGCGGGCGCGAAGACCAAACGCATGAACGGCTCCGTAGTAGTAGTTAGGGATATAGCCATAAAGCCATTCACCTATTCTGCGCCGGCCGCCGTCACGCGCCATCGGGCAGGCGCCTACACTTTGCAGGGGAACCGCCGCCGCGCCCGTCAACGCCCGAGACGCCGGTCTCGCCGAGTCCCTCCGCTCACATGCGGGGTCGCCAATTCCCCCCGCTATCTCGAGTAGGGAACTTGGCGGCCTCCCGATGTGTAAACAGATGTCTAGGCACCGCAAACATCGACGCCGGTGTGTGCCTCACCCCACGCGGGAGTCGCATCATGTCGAACCTCTGGAAGATGGGCTTGAAGATGGGCGTGACGCTCGGCGCCGTCCTTGTTGCGGCGGCGTGTTCGGACAGCACCGGGCCCGGCAGCCGGCCGGTCAGCTTGTCGTTCGCGACGAAGTCGCTCGTCGCGAGCGGGACCATGAGCCTGTCGGACGCGTCCGCCTCCGACGTGACGGTGTCTGGCGGTGGGAACACCCTCGTCATCACGCGCGTCCAGATGGTCTTCCGGGAGATCGAGCTCAAGCGGAGCAACACCGAGCTGTGCCCCGATGACGCCCCCAGCGGTTCGGATCCGTGCGAGGAGCTGGCACTCGGTCCCATGCTCGTGGATCTTCCGTTGACCACGGGCGTCATGACGGCGGCCAGCGTGTCCATTCCGGCGGGGACGTACCGGGAGCTCGAGTTGACGCTGCACAAGCCGGGGAGCGGCGCCCGGGATTCGGCGTTCAAGGCCGCGAATCCGACCTTTGCCGATACGACCATCCGCGTTCAGGGGACGTACAATGGACGGCCCTTCGTGTTCACGTCGCGGCTGGACGAGGAAATGGAGCTGGAGTTCAACCCCCCACTCACGATCGGGGCGTCGGGCGGCAACGTGACGGTGCAGATTGACGTCGCGTCATGGTTCAAGAGCCTGTCCGGAGCCGTGATCGATCCGGCGACCGCCAACATCGGCGGACCGAACGAGGGCATCGTCAAGACGAATATCAAGGCGTCGTTCCGCTCGCTGGAAGACGACGACCGAGACGGGAAGTAGCATGGCGCTCGGCGACCGGACACCCGCGTCCGGGCGCCGAGCGGCTTCGTCGTCTCCGAACCGCGATGGGACGGCCGGGATGGCCGCGGTCAGAGCCCGATGATCTGATCCCGCCGCGTCCCCACGCTCACGTACCGGATCGGACTCTCCACCAGTTCCTCGATCCGGTCCAGGTACCTCCGCGCCTGCGGCGGCAGCGCCTCGATCGTGCGCGCTTCGGCGGTGGACGTCATCCACCCCTCGAACCACTCGTAGTGCGGCGTGATCTGCTCGAGGTCGGCGAGGTCGCCGGGGAATTCGGTCACCAGCTCGCCGTTGATGTGGTACCCGGTGCACAAGCCGATCTTCTCGAGCGTGTCGAGCACGTCGAGCTTCGTCACGGCCAGCGCCGACAACCCGTTCACCCGCACGGCATAGCGCACCACCACCCCGTCGAACCAGCCGCAGCGGCGCGGGCGCCCGGTGGTGGCGCCGTACTCGTTGCCGAGCTTGCGCACGCGTTCTCCCATCACCTCGTCGTACTCGGTTGGCAGTGGGCCGCCGCCGACGCGCGTGGTGTACGCCTTCACCACCCCGATGCACTCGTCGAGCGCGCGCGGCGAGATGCCGACGCCGGTCGCCGCGCCGCCCGCCGTGGTGTTGCTCGACGTCACGAACGGATAGGTGCCGTGGTCGATGTCGAGCAGCGACCCCTGCGCCCCCTCGAACAGCACCGCCGCGCCGGTCTTGAGCGCCTGATGGACCGCCAGCCCCACGTCCTCGCTGATCGCCAGCAGTCGCTGCGCCAGCCCCGACAGCGCGGCCATCGTGTGCTCGACGCTCGCCCGCTTCGACGACCCGGTGCCGATCAGCACGTGGTTGGCATGCTCCACGCCGCGCTCCACGAGCGTGCGCAGCCGCCCTTCGTGCGCGAGGTCCAGCACCCGCACGCCGCGCCGCGCGATCTTGTCCTCGTAGCACGGGCCGATCCCGCGCCCCGTCGTGCCGATCGTCTTGCTGGCCGCGCTCTCCTTGTCCACCAGCTTGTGATACGGCATCACCAGGTGCGCGCGATCGCTCACGTACAGCCGCCCCGACACATCCACGCCGTCCTTCACCAGCTGGTCGACTTCCTCGAAGAGCGTCTCGGGATCGAGCACCACGCCGTTGCCGATGGCGCACCGCACGCCGGGATGCAGGATGCCGCTCGGCACCTGATGCAGCACCGTCGAGTGGTCGCCGATGTGCACGGTGTGCCCCGCGTTCGCGCCCCCCTGGTAGCGCACCACCCAGTCGGCCCGCTCGGCCATCACGTCGACGAGTTTTCCCTTCCCCTCGTCGCCCCACTGGGCGCCGACCACGACGATCGCGCGCGTCTTCGAATCGAACATTGCAGCTCCGCTCCCGGCTGGTGGTCGGGCGTGATAGTCACAAAAAAACGCCCCGGCGCAGTCTCGCGGGGCGTTGGAATAATCTACGCCGCGGGCGGGGTCGTGGCAAACGGCCACGCCCCGCGCGGCGCGCATCAGGCGCGCATGAGCTCCTGGACCACCTTCCGCTGCGCGGCCGCCAGCGGCAGCAGCGGCTGCCGCACCGGACCGCCCACCAGCCCGGCCTCCTCCATTGCCGCTTTTACCCCCGGCACGCCGAGCCCGGCAACGATCTGGGTGGCCAGCGGCTTGATCTTCTCCTGCGCCGCGGTGGCCCGCGCCAGGTCGCGCGTGCGGAAGCCCTCGTACACGTCCACGCAGAGCCCGGCCGCGAACAGGCTGACCGCCACGACGCCGCCGCGCGCGCCCATCTGCAGCGCCGGCAGCAGCTGCCCGGCGTTGCCCGTCAGCACCGTGAATGACGTCCCCTGCGCCTGCATGTAGCCCTCGAGCAGCGCGAGGTCGCCCGAACTGTCCTTGATGCCGATGATGTTCTCGTGCATCGAGAGCTCGGCCACCAGGTCGGGCTCCAGGCGGAAGTGCATGTACTTGGGAATGTTGTAGAGCGCCACCGGCACCGGACTCTCGTCGGCTACGCGCCGGTAGTGCGCGCGCAGGGCATCACTCGTCATCTGTGGCCCGTAGTAGTGCGGCGCCACCACCAGCACGGCGTCAACCCCGCGTGCTCCCGCGTCGCGGCAGCGCAGGACGCACTGCCTCGTCGATTCGGCCCCCGTCCCCATCAGCAGGAGGCGGTCGGCCGGCACGGCCGCCCGGGCAGTCTCAACGAGCTGGGCGCGCTCTGTCTCGTCGAGCAGGGCCGCCTCCCCCGTCGAGCCGCAGACGAGGACGCCCTGCAGCCCGTGCGCGATGTGCGAGCGAATATTCGACGCGAAGCCCACGAGATCGGGAGTCTCGGAGGGCGTGAAGGGCGTTGTGACGGGGCCGAGGACCCCGGCCAGCTTGATCGGTGACATGGGGAACGACAGACGGGAGACGGAGGACGGGAGACGGAAGAGAGTGGGGCGGTGCCGGAGCGCGCTCCGGGGTTCGCACGCGGCGCGGGCCGACGTGCGAAGTGGGCGCGTCAGCCGTTGAGGAACTCCATGCCGGAGCCCGATTGGAAGCCCGGATCGGTCTTGGGCTTCTCGGCGCCCGGCAGGTCGGCGGCCTTCACGGTCGTGGAGCGCCGCCGGAAGGTCTGCATCTTGAGCTGGAAGTCGCTCGGCCTGGTGGCCGCGGCCAGCGCCACCTCGAACGTCACCTGCCCCTGCTGCACGAGATCGCCGAGGTGCTGGTCGAACGTCTGCATGCCGTACTGCTCGCGACCTTCGGCGATGTAGTCGCGGATCTCGCCGATCTTCTCGCCCTCGAGGATCAGGTCACGGATGGTGGCCGTGACGATCATCACCTCGGCGGCCACGACGCGGCCGTGTCCGTCGGCGCGCGGCAGCAGGCGCTGCGACACGACGGCGTGCAGCGTCTCCGCCAGGCGCACGCGCACCACTTCCTGCTCCTCGGGCGGGAACATCGCCATGATGCGCAGGATCGTGCTCTGCGCGTCGGGCGTGTGCAGCGTCGACAGGAGCAGGTGGCCGGTCTCGGCCGCCTTCATGCCCGTGTCCACCGTTTCGGCATCGCGCATCTCGCCGATCAGGATCACGTCGGGGTCCTGTCGCAGCGCCGCGCGCAGGCCGCTGCGGAAGCTCTCCGTGTCCACGCCGATCTCGCGCTGCGTGATGGAACTTTGCAGGTCGCGATGCAGGAACTCGATCGGGTTCTCGAGCGTGACGATGTGCTTGTTCTTCGACGAGTTGATGTGGTTGATCATCGCCGCCATCGTGCTCGACTTGCCCGAGCCCGTGACGCCGGTGACGAGGATCATCCCGCGCTCCGCCTCGGTGACGCGCCGCATCACCTCCGGCATCTTCAGCTTCTCGAAGGTGGGCACCTCGAACGGGATGACGCGCATCACGATCATGAAGCTCGACCGCTGCCGCAGGATGTTCACGCGGAAGCGGCCGATGCCGGGCGCCCCCCACGAGCAGTCGTAGTCGTTCAGCTTGTCGATGCGCGAGCGGTCTTCGTCATTCGGGATGAGGCGCAGCGCAATGGCCTTGGTCTGCTCGGGGGTCAGCGCCTGCTTCGTGAGCGGCACGAGCCGTCCGTCGATGCGCGCGCGAAAGACGTCGCCCGCCTTGATGTGCAGGTCCGACGCCCCTCGATCCACCGCCGCCTTGATGATTTTTTCCATCGCGCGCTCAGTACCCGATGTGCTTGTCCACGAGATTCCGCAACGGACGCCCTTCGACGTACGCCTGCCAGTTCCCGAGGAACAGCGCCGCCAGCCGGTCCCACAGTCGTCGTGGCGACACGCCGCTGACATGCGGTGTGACTAGAACGTGTCGAAGTTGCCACAGCGGGCTCTCGGGGGCTAGTGGCTCCCGCGCGAAGACGTCGAGGACGGCACCGCGCAGGTGTCCGCTCAGCAGCGCCGCGTGCAGTGCCTCCTCGTCGACCATCGTCCCCCGCGCCACGTTGACCACGATCGCGTGCTCGGGCAGCACGGCCAGGCGCCGGGCGTCCAGCAGGTTGCGCGTTTCGTCGGTCAGGGCCGCAGCCAGCACCACCACGTCGGCCTCAGGCAATTCCGCGTCGAGCGCCTCCAGCCCCGCCACGCGAGCGAAGCCCGGTGGGCACCCTTTGGCCACCACGCGCCGCAAACCGGTGACCCGCGCGCCGAGGGCCGCGAAGCGGGCGCCGATCTCCGAACCAAGTCCGCCAGCGCCGATCACCAGCACGCGAAGCTCCCCCACCTCGCGCACGGCCGCCGCGGGCGTTCCAAAGGCCGCCTGATCCCACTGGCCGGTGGCGCGTCGCGTCTCCGCCAGGTCGAAGCCGCGCGTGAAGTGCATCACGCCGGCCAGCACATGCTCGGCAATCGGGGGACCATAGATCCCGGCCGCGTTGGTGAACAGGCAGGGGCCGTCGCGCAACGCGGGGATCGCGAGCAGCGCACCGGTCCCCGCGAGCGCCGACTGCACCCACTTGAGGCGCGACGCGGCGTGAAAAAGCGGCGCCGGCATTCCCCATCCGAAGTACACCTCGGCGTCCGCCACGGCCGCCATCGCCTCGGGAGAAGGCCCGCGCGGCGAGCCGTCGAGGGCGTCGTTGTCGGAACGGACGTCGGCAACCTCCCAGCCCGAAGGCGCCGCCGCGCGAATGCGGTCAGCCACCGCGTCGGGCAGGCGAAATGCGGGGGCCGGCGCTCGAAGATCCAGTACGAGTTTTCGCATCAGTGCAGGGTCACGTCGAAGACTTCAGGGAGCTCCACCAGCAGCTCACGCGCCACCTCGAACTGCCGCGCGGGGCCGCGCACCACCATCTCAAACACCCGGTCACGCGAGTGGGTGTAGGTCTGGCGCTCCACCACCCGGAGCCCCGTGTCCCGCAGCAGCTGTTCCAGCGGGGCGAAGTCGGCCTCCACCGCCGCGCGCACGGTGATGGGCACCGTGCGGTGCGCCCGCATCAGCTTGTGCTCGAAGCTGCCGAGCGCGGAGAGCACCAGAACCACCACCAGGCCGGCGCCGAGCCCCTCGATGTAGAACCCCGCCCCAATCGTCAGGCCGATCGCCGCCACCGCCCAGATGGTCGCGGCCGACGTCAGGCCGACAATGGTTCCCCGTGATTGCATGATCGTGCCGGCGCCGATGAAGCCGATGCCGGTCACCACCTGCGCCGCGATGCGCGCGGGGTCGCCCACCCGCCCGTCCGCCCCGACCAGGTTGATCGAGAGGTCCATGATCAGCGCCGAGCCCAGGCAGATGAGGATGTTGGTGCGAAGGCCGGCAGGTTTGCCCGAAATCTGACGTTCGAGACCGATGGCGCCGCCCAGGAAGACGGCGATCGCCAGCTTCAACAACAGCTCGAGGCGCAGTCCGACAAAGAGTTCCTGCGCGAACTGGGAACTGATCTGCGCCAGCATCATCGGACGTGCTCCTTGGGCGATTGCGCCGCCGCCCGTTTCAGGCGAGTCCCATCTGCTCCTTGACGTGCGTCATCGTCTGCTTCGCGATCGTCCGGGCCTTCTCCGCCCCGCCGTCCAGGGCATCGTCCACCAGCCTTGGCTGCTCGGCGAAGGCCTGCGCCCGCGTGCGAATGGGCGTCAGCTCGGCGTTCATGTGCTCGAAGAGCACCTTCTTGCAGTCCACGCATCCCCAGCCGGCGCCGCGGCACTTCGTGTCCACCTCGGCGACGACGGCCGGGGGCGAGAAGGCCTTGTGCAGCTCGAAGATCACGGGACACAGGTCGGGATTGCCTGGGTCGGTCTTCTTCACGCGGGCCGGATCGGTGACCGCGGGGCGCAGCTTCGCCCAGATGTCATCGGGCGCCTCGAGGAGGCCGATGGTGTTGCCCAGCGACTTCGACATCTTGGCGTTGCCGTCCAGCCCCACGATGCGCCGCGTCGGCGTCAGCTTGGCCTGCGGCTCGGGGAAGTACGGTTTGCCCTCGGGGGCAAAGCGCGAGTTCCAGTTGCGCGCCACCACGCGCGACAGCTCGAGATGCTGCACCTGGTCCTCGCCCACCGGCACCAGGTCGGCCAGGTAGAGCAGGATGTCGGCGGCCTGGAGCACGGGGTAGTTGAGCAGGCCGGCCATCACCTGTTCCTGGCGCGCGGCCTTCTCCTTGTACGCCACCTGGCGTTCCAGTTCGCCCACCGGCGTGATGGTGTTGAAGATCCACTGCAGCTCGGTGTGCTCGGGCACGCGCGACTGCACGAAGAGCGTGCACTGCGCCGGGTCGACGCCGGCGGCCAGCAGCGATATCGCCATCTCGCGCGTGCGGCGGCGCAGGTCGGCCGGCGCGTAGGCCAGCGTGATGGCGTGGTAGTCGACGACGCAGAAGATCGATTCGTACTGCGATTGCAGCGCAACCCAGTTCCTGATCGCGCCCAGATAGTTTCCGATGTGCAGTTCACCGGACGGCTGAATGCCGCTGAAGATGCGGGACATGCGGGAAAGCTAGATTTCAACGCATGACACTTCAACCAACGACCCGGGATCCGATCACCCCGGACTTCTTGCTGGATGCCCTCAAAGCGGCCGCCGCCGCCGCGGCCGAGGTGATCCGCGACGGCGAGCGGCGGCGCGGCGCCCTCGTCTGGCGCGAGAAATCGGCCACCGACTTCGTGAGCGAGGTGGACATGACCGCCGAGGCGCGGATCATCGCCCTCCTCACCTCGCGCGTTCCCGGCGCGGCGATCCTCGCGGAGGAAACGGCCAGCACGCTCGCGGCGGAGCGGCGCACGACCGGCGTGACGTTCGTCATCGACCCGCTCGACGGCACCACCAACTTCCTGCACGGCGTCCCCGAGTATGCCGTGTCGATTGCCGCGCTCGTGGACGACGAACTGGCCGCCGGCGTCGTGCTGCACGTGCCGCGCGACGAGTGGTTCACCGCCACGCGTGGCGGCGGCGCCTGGCGCGACGGGCAACGCATCGGCGTGAGCGCCATCGACGCTCCCGATCGTGCGCTGATCGCCACCGGCTTCCCATTCAAGGGCGGTCACGATGTGGACCTCTACCTGGACCAGATGCGCCGCCTGATGACACACACGGCCGGCCTGCGGCGCCCGGGATCGGCCTCGCTCGACCTCGCCGGGGTCGCGTGCGGCCGGTTCGAGGGGTTCTGGGAGAATCTCCTCGCCCCCTGGGACATCGCCGCCGGCATCCTGCTGGTGCGCGAGGCCGGCGGTCTCGTGACGACGCTCGAAGGCACCCCCTGCCCAGTCGCCCACACCAGCGTGGCGGCGGCGAACCCCGCGATGCACGGTTGGCTGCTGGACAGGCTCAGTGTGGGGGGCGAGTGATGGCGGAGGGCAGATGGCGGAAGGCAGATGCGCCGCGGTGAAGGTGCTCGCCGCCGGCGCGGCCAGACGTAGATTCCAACCTTTGCCCCACTCCCATTGATCGTGGATCGCAATCCGGAATCGTGATCCTCAATCCCGCTCCGAATTCCAAATCCTCAGTCGTAGTGATATGAAGCTCATTGAGTTCGTCCCCAACTTCTCCGAAGGCCGCCGCCCCGAGGTCATCACGGCCATCCGGGACGCCATCGCCGACGGCGAAGGCGTCACGGTGCTCGACGTCTCCAGCGACGCCTCGCACAACCGGACCGTCGTCACGGTGGTCGCCACCGCCGAGGCCGCCGTGGATGCGGCCTTCCGCGGCATCGCCAAGGCCGCCGCGCTCATCGACCTCAACCAGCACACCGGCGAGCACCCGCGCATTGGCGCCACCGACGTCTGCCCCTTCATTCCGCTCGACGGGGCGACGATGGACGACTGCATCGCCCTGGCACGCGCCCTCGGCAAGCGGGTCGGTGAGGAACTCGGCATACCGGTCTTTCTCTACGAACGTGCCGCCACGCGCCCCGATCGCGAGAACCTTGCCGACATCCGCCGCGGCGAATTCGAACAGGCCAAGGTCGAGATCGGCACCCACCCGAATCGCGTGCCCGACTTCGGCCCCAACCATGTGCACGCCACGGCCGGCGCCACGGTCATTGGGGCGCGCCCCTTCCTGGTGGCGTACAACGTCTACCTCGGCGGCGCCGAGAACGTCCCGGTGGCCCGGGAAGTGGCCAAGGCCGTGCGCGGCTCGAGCGGCGGCCTGCGCTACGTGAAGGGGCTCGGGCTCGAGGTGGACGGACAGGCGCAGGTCTCGATGAACCTCGTCGATGTCGACAAGACGCCGGTCTATCGCGCCTTCGAGCTGGTGAAGCGCGAGGCCGAGGCGCACGGCGTCTCGCCCACGTGGAGTGAAATCGTCGGCCTTGTCCCGGAACAGGCGCTGTTCGACGCAGCGGCGCGCCACCTGCAGCTGCGCGGATTCTCCAAGGACCTGGTGCTCGAGCACAAGGTGCGCCGCGCGCTCAGCGGCGGCGAATCCGTGAGCGGGTTTGTCGCGGCCGTGGCGTCGAGCGCGCCCGCGCCCGGCGGCGGGTCGGTCTCCGCGCATGCCGGCGTGCTCAGCGCGGCGCTGGCGCAGATGGTCAGCGGCCTCACCGTCGGCCGCAAGAAGTACGCGGCCGTCGAGCCGGAAATGAAGGAGCTCGCGCTCGAGGCCGTCGCGCTCGGCAACACGCTCGCCGCGCTCGTCGCCGAGGACTCGGCCGCGTACACCGTAGTCACCGACGCGTACAAGCTTCCCAAGGACACGCCCGAGCAGCAGACGGCGCGCGATGCGGCCGTGCAGCGCGCGCTCCTCTACGCCACGGAGGTGCCGTTGCGGACCGCCGAGGCCTGCGCGCGCGTGGCCGAACTGGCGGCGGTGGCCGCCGAGAAGGGCAACACCAATGCCGCCAGTGATGCCGGCGTCTCGGCCCTGCTCGCCGAGGCGTCGTGCCGCGGTGCCGTCTACAACGTGCGCATCAACATCGGATCGATCACCGACAAGTCCGCGGCCAAGCCGCTGGCCGAGAAGGCCGCCGCCGCCCTCGCGCGGGCGCACGCCGCGGCGGCGCGCGCCGCCGCCGCCGTCGAACGCAACATCGGAGGATAGCCGCCGCATGCCCCCTGCCGACTGGACGCAGTGGATTCGCCCCGACTATCACGGGACGCCGTTCATCACCTTCGGCGGCCGGCATCTCGTGTCGTTGTTTGCCCTGGCGCTCTTCGGCGCGTACATGCTGCGCCACCGCGGCGCCGACGAAGCGACGCGTCGCCGCGGACGGCACACGCTCGCGGTGATGCTGGTGGTGAACGAACTGTCGTGGCACCTCTGGGCGGCGTACTACGTCGGCTGGACGGCCGACAAGATGCTCCCGCTGCATCTCTGCTCGGCGCTCATCTGGGTCGGCGCCGTCGGCCTCGTCACGCTCAACGTCACCATCTACGAGTTCATGTACTTCATGGGCATTGCCGGTCCACTGCAGGCGGTGCTCACCCCGGATGCCGGCCCCTACGGCTTGCCGCACTTTCGCGCCGTACAGACCCTCGTCTCGCATGGCGTCCTCATCGTCGCCGCGCTCTACCTGACGGTGGTCGAGGGGATGCGCCCCACCTGGGCCTCGGTGCGACGGGTGATTCTCGGCACGATGCTGTACATGGTGGCCGTCACGGGCGTCAACCTGGCGCTGGGCAGCAACTACATGTGGACGCTCGGCAAGCCGCCCGTGGTGAGCCTGCTCGACGTGCTCGGGCCGTGGCCCTGGTACCTGGTGCCGGTGGTGCTGCTCGGCATCCTCAACGTGCTGCTGCTCTATCTCCCGTTCTGGTGGGCCGACCGGCGCCGCGCTCGCGCCGCTGCAACTCGCGGCACCCTCAATCCGTAGGGAACCCATGCTCCGCCTGCCCGCTCCCCAGACTCAGGCTCCGCCACCGCCCACGGTCATCGTGAACGGCAGCAACCTGACGCTGCCGCAGAACGTCGGACGCCCGATGACGCTGCAGGACGTGCAACTCCTGCAGAACCGCCGCAGCGAACTCTCGCGCCAGCTCTCCTCCGCCACGGGCCGCCGGCAGGACGTCATTCGCGAAATGGGCCGGTCACCGAACGGCCGCGAGGGGCTCGACGCGCGGCTGAAGGTGCTCGACGAGCGCATCGTGCAGCTCGAGAAGGACATCGCGCAGAACGGACAGCTGCTCGCGTCGGCCCCGCCGAATCTCGTGGAGGAGACCACGCCGCCCTCGATGATCGGCGGCCCGGCGCGCGCCATCAACATGACGGCGGTGTCCATCGTCTTCACCGTCGCCGTGATGGCGCCGCTCGCCCTCGCCTGGTCGCGCCGCCTGCTGCGCCGCCCGATGAGCGCGCCGGCGCTCCCCGCCGACACCATCGATCGCATCGCGCGCATCGAGAACGCGGTCGAGAGCATCGCTGTCGAGGTGGAGCGTGTTGCGGAAGGGCAGCGCTTCGTGACGAAGCTGATGAGCGAGCCGCGCCAGCTCAGCGCGGGGGCCGCCGAGCCGATCGTGGTGCCTCGCGGCGAGCGGGTGCCGCTGGAGCGGCCGGACGCGCGCTGACGACGGGCGTCGTCAGTCGCAGCGCAATCACCTCGGCGCCGGCGCGGCGCTCCTCGACCACCAGCAAGCCTGCCGCGGTGGCCGCGTCGATCAGCGGCCGCAGTTCGTTGCGCGATGAGCCGGGAAAGAAGTGACTCGCCACCACCCAGACGTCGGGGCGCGCCGCCCTGGCGAGGCGACGAGCCTCCTCCTCCGCCCATCCCGCCGTCGGGCCGTTCGAGGACGGCGCGCCGGTGATCCGGTACTCGACCCCGGGGGCCAGCCCCACCAGCTCGGTGCGCGCGCCCGAGACGACGAGCAGTGAATCACCTTCGCCGCGTCGCACGGCCCGCACGCGGATGGCGTTCTCGTAGCCCGGCGCGCCCGGCCGGCCGGCCAGCGCCGTCCAGCGATCGAGGCGCGGATTCCCCCGCCACGCCACCTGGTTCGTGGCCAGCAGCCACCCCGGCGCCGCGCGCGCGAAGACGTAGATTGGCGTGGTGCCGGCGGCATCATCCACCGCGGCGAAGAGCGCGCGCGTCGGCTCGAGCGCGCCCGGGTCGCGCAGGAAGCGATCGGAATCGGTGAACTGCCAGGCGGCGAGCGCCACGGACGCCGCCACGACGAAGACGGCGGCGGCGCGCGCATTCGCGATCACGCTGCGGCGTGCCAGCAGCGCGTTGCGCACGCTCACCAGCGCCGAGGCCTGCGCCACCCAGACGCCCGGCACGGCAAAGAACGCCAGCCGGTCGGAGAGCGGGTACGCCGCGACGGCGGAGGCGAACATGGCGAACGCCACGGGGGCGGCGAGCAGCACGGCGTCGGCCGCTCGCCGGCGGGAGACCACGACAAGCCCGCTGACCCACAGCACGACGCCCACGGCGAGGCCCGGCAGCGAGCCGGTCCACCGCAGCGGAATCCACGTCAGTTCCATCAGGACACGCAGGACGCGAATGGCGCGGTCGTCCGCCCCGAGGTCGAGCATCACCGGCGCCCAGTACGCGCGCAGGGCGACGTTGGCCGCCCCGGCCCCATACGACGCCAGCCAGAGCGCGCCAAACAGCAGCGCGGCCAGCACGGCCGCGGGGAGGGCCACGACGCGCGCGCCGTGCGCCGCACGCGCCGGTTGCTGCATCACCAGTGCCACGGCGACCGCGGCAATCACGAAGACCGACGGCAGCGAGAGCGGCACCGCCACGAGCATCGCGGCGGCGAGCCTCCACCAGCGGTGCCGGTCCCGCGGTTCGTCGCGCGCCTCGCAGGCCAGCAGCATGAGCGCCGCGGCGATGGTCGCGTCACTCGCGTACGGCTTGGCTTCGGTGGAGTAGCGCAGCGCCATCAGCGACCCGGCCGCCGCGACGGCGGCCAGCGCTCCGGCCCCCGTGCCGGCCACGCGGCGGCCCAGACGCCAGAGCATCCATGGCAGCGCCACACCGGCGGCCCACGGCGCCAGGCGCAGCCAGGTGTCCGGCAGTTCGGCGTGCGCCGCCAGCGCCCGCTCGAGCCAGAGGAAACCCACGGGGGCGGCCTGCCCCCAGTCGAGCGGATGCAGCAGCTCGCCGAAACTGCGCGTCAGCACATTGAGCGCGAGCGACGCTTCGTCGAGCCAGAGCGAGCCGCGATGCGACAGCGCCCACGTGCGCGCGACGAACCCCAGCACGATGGCCGTCCAGGCGACCACCGCTGCGGCGCGCTCCGGAGTGTTGGCCGCTCGGTTCATCGCTCCTCGCCCGCGAGAGGTGGCGCGGGCGGCGCGCCCCGTGCG
>DASXUN010000011.1 GCA_036504815.1 Gemmatimonadaceae bacterium
CGCTGCGAACGACGCCGAGCTGCTCGAGTGCGGGGACATCCGGACGCGCGCCAGCGAGCCGCTCGCGGCGCGCCTGGCCGACATCTACGAGGGGGTGCGTGAACTGCTGGCGCGCCACTCCCCACAGGCGATGGCGGTCGAGGACGTGTTCTACGCACGGAACGTCCGCACGACAGTGGTGCTGGGGCACGCCCGCGGCGTGGTGTTGCTGGCGGGACAGCAGGCCGGGCTCCCGATCTACGAGTATCCGCCGGCGGAAATCAAGAAATCCGTCACGGGAAGCGGCGCCGCCACCAAGGAACAGGTACAGTTCATGGTGACCAAGCTGCTGCGCCTCAAGCACGCGCCGGAACCGGCCGATGCGGCGGACGGCGTGGCGGCGGCGCTGGCCTGTGTGCTGCGCGCCGAGGTGACGCGACTGATGGAGGCGGCCCGATGATCGCACGCATCTCCGGCACCCTGCTCGCGGCGGACATCGACCGCATCGAGGTGATGACGGCCGGCGGCGTGGCGTACGCGCTGCAGATCCCGCTGTCGGTCGCCGAGTCGCTCCCCCGCCCCGGCGGCACCGTCGACCTGCACACGGCGCTGGTCGTGCGCGAGGACAGCTGGACGCTGTATGGCTTTGCCACGGCGGCGGAGCGCGCGCTGTTCCAGCGCCTGATGGGAACGACGGGCGTGGGTCCCGCCCTGGCGATGAACCTGCTCTCGGCGCTCGGCGGGGATCGCCTGGTGCGCGCCGTGCAGGAGAACGACCTCGCCACCCTCACGCGCGTGCCGCGGGTCGGCAAGAAGCTGGCGGAGCGGCTCGTGCTGGAACTGCGCGACAAGCTCGTGGCCAGCGGCGAGGCGACGGCGCCGGGTCGGAAGGCCGCGCCGACCGGACCGGGGGCCGACGCGGTGCGCGCGCTGATCGCGCTCGGGTATCAGGCCAGTGAAGCCGAGAAGGCCGTCCTCGCGACGATCGCCGAGAGCGGCGCCGGCGACACAGCCGACCTGATCCGCACCGCATTGACTCGCATCTCCAAACGCTGATCCCGACGGGTGCCGGCCTGCGCCGGCGCGCGCGTGACGCCGACGCGCGCGGTTTACACGAATCCACACCGACGTACATTCAGGCATGTCCCGCCCCGAAATCACCACGCCCGAAGTGCTCGCCGAGGAATCGGTCGTTGAGCTGTCGCTGCGTCCGCAGCGGCTCGCCGAGTTCATCGGCCAGGCGAAGGTGAAGGATGCGCTGCGCATTTACATCGACGCGGCGCGCGAGCGAAAGGAGCCGCTGGACCACGCGCTCTTCTTCGGTCCGCCGGGACTCGGCAAGACGACGCTGGCGGAGCTGGTGGCGCGCGAACTCGGCGTGAACATCCGCACCACGAGCGGCCCGGCGCTCGAGAAGCCGGGCGACCTCGTGGGAACGCTGACGAACCTGCGCGAAGGCGACATCCTGTTCATCGACGAGATCCACCGCCTGCGGCCGATCATCGATGAGTTCCTCTATCCGGCGATGGAGGACTACAAGATCGACATCCGCCTGAGCGAGGGACCGAAGGCGCAGACCATCACCATGCCGGTGGAGCGCTTCACGCTGATTGGAGCCACCACGCGCCTCGGCATGCTGACGGCGCCGCTGCGCGCGCGGTTCGGCATCGAGCTGCGGCTCAACTATTACCCGGCCGACGAACTGGAGCACATCGTGCACCGCACGGCCGAGGTGATGAAGGTGGAGATCGACGCCGAGGGGGCCCGGGAGCTGGCGCGGCGCGCCCGCGGTACGCCGCGCGTGGCCAACCGGCTGCTGCGCCGCGTGCGTGACTACGCGCAGGTGCGGGCGGCCGGGATCGTCACCGAGGCGGTGGCCCGCGAGGCGCTGGAGATGCTCGACGTCGACCACTTTGGCCTCGACGAGATGGATGCCCGGCTGCTGCGCACCATCATCGAGAAGTTCGACGGCGGTCCCGTGGGCGTGCAGACGATCGCCGCGGCGGTCGGCGAGGACGCCGATACGATCGAGGAGGTGTACGAGCCCTTCCTCGTGCAGAACGGGTTCCTGCAGCGCACGTCGCGCGGTCGCATGGCGACGGCGCTGGCCTACCGGCACTTCGGCTACACGCCGCCTGCGCAGCACGGCGATGCGCAGGGCTCGCTGCTGTAGCATGCGCACGGCGCGCCGCCTCCGTGCGGCGCCAAGCCGTCGAGCGACTCGCGCATGAAAGGGACCCGCACCAGCGACTACGACTTTCACCTGCCGGAGGGGCGCATTGCCCAGACGCCGGCAGCGCGGCGCGACGCGTCGCGATTGATGGTCGTGCACCGGGAGACGGGGGCGATCGAGCATCGGCACTTTGCCGATCTCGCCGACCTGATCCCGGGCGGCGATGTGCTGGTGCTCAACACCACGCGCGTCTTCCGCGCGCGGCTGCTCGGCAAGCGCGACTCCGGCGCGCCGGCGGAGATCCTGCTGCTGCGACGGCACGAGGACGGCCGCTGGGAGGCGATGGTGCATCCCGGGGGCAAGCTCAAGCCCGGCCGCACCGTGCACATCGCCCTCGGGTTCGATGCCATCGTCGAGGAAGTGACGGAGCGCCGCACGCGCATCGTGCGTCTCGTCACGGCGGGGGGCGAGGCGGCGATGATCGAGGCCCACGGGCACGTCCCGCTGCCGCCGTACATCGAGCGTGGCGACGCGGCCGCCGACGTCGAGCGGTACCAGACCGTCTACGCGCGGCAGACCGGTTCGGTGGCGGCGCCGACGGCAGGACTGCATTTCACACCCGAATTGCTCGCCATGCTCGACGCGCGCGGCGTCGAACGCGCCGAGGTGCTGCTGCACGTCGGCGCCGGCACCTTCAAGCCGGTGGACGTCGAGGAACTCGCCCAGCACGTCATGCACGACGAGTGGTACTCCGTGTCGCCGGCGACCGTCGACCGGCTGAACGCCGCGCGCGCGCGCGGCGGCAAGGTCTGGTGCGTGGGCACGACCTCGCTGCGCACGCTCGAGAGCGTCGTGGACGCGCAGCGGGTCTTCCACGCCGGCGAGGGGGAGACGCGGATCTTCATTCATCCGCCCCGCCGGGTGCTGAGTGCCGACCACCTCGTGACGAACTTCCACCTCCCCCGCTCGACGCTGCTGATGCTCGTCGCAGCCTTTGCGGGCTACGACCTGACGATGCAGGCGTACGCCACGGCGATGGCCGAGGGGTACCGGTTCTACTCGTACGGGGATGCGATGGTCATCCTGTGAGTGGGAGCGGAACGGGGAGGGGGTAGAGGCGTAGGGACGGGAGAGGGGAGTCGGAACGAGGAGGGAGGTCCCTGGCGCTCGAGGGGGGCCTCCCTCCTCGTTCCGAATCCCTTCTCCCCTCGCTGGGCCTCTACCCCCTCCTCGTTCCGCCCCCCGTCCCTTCGCGTGTAGCTTTCCTCATGTTCTCGTTCGACATCCAGTCCTCCTCCGGCCGCGCCCGCGCTGGCGTCTTCCGCACCCCCCGCGGGGTGGTGGAGACGCCGGTCTTCATGCCGGTGGGGACGCTCGCCACGGTGAAGGCGCTGGATCCGGACGAACTGCGCGGGATGCACGCCCAGATCATTCTCGCGAACGCGTACCACCTGCACCTGCGCCCCGGTGACGAGCTCGTGCAGCGACTCGGCGGCCTGCACCGGTTCATGGCGTGGAACGGTCCCATTCTCACGGACTCCGGCGGCTTCCAGGTTTTCTCGCTCGCGTCGCTGAACCGGGTGGACGAGGACGGCGTCACGTTCCGCAGCCATATCGACGGCTCGTCGCGGCACTTCACGCCGGAAAGCGTGATGCACATCGAGACGAACCTCGGCGCCGACGTGGTGATGCAGTTCGACCACGTCATTCCAGGCCAGAGCGAACTGGGCGCGGCCAAGGACGCGAGCGAGCGGTCCATCCGCTGGCTCGCGCGCTGTCGCGCCGAGTTTGACCGGTTGCATGCCGCACCCGAGGCGCCGCGCCAAACGCTGTTTCCCATCGTGCAGGGCGGCATCCATCCCGAGCTGCGGCAGGCAGCCGCGCGGTCCATCGCCGATCTGGGTGAATGGGACGGCTTCGCCATCGGCGGGCTGTCGGTGGGCGAGGCCAAACCGGACATGTACGCGATGCTCGAGACGTGTGACGCGGCGATTCCGGCCGACCGGCCGCGCTACCTGATGGGGGTCGGCTACCCCGAGGACCTGCTCGAGGGGGTGGCCCGCGGCGTCGATCTCTTCGATTGCGTGGCCCCCACCCGCATGGGGCGCAACGCCGCCGCGCTGACGCCGGACGGGCGCGTCAACATGCGGCGCGCCGAGTTCCGCGACGACGACCGGCCGATTGTCGAGGACTGCGGATGCGCCTGCTGCCGCCGCTTCTCGCGCGCCTACGTGCGCCACCTGGTCCAGGCCGACGAGATGCTGGGTGCGCGCCTGCTGTCGCTGCACAATGTACATTTCCTCATCGCGCTGATGCGCGAGGCCCGCCGCCGCATCGTCGCGGGCGACTTCGACTCGTGGAGCCGCGACTGGCTCGCACGGTACCATTCGCAACCCACCCGCTCATGAACGCCTTCGTGCCGATCTTCGCGCAGACCGCAGCTCCCGCCTCCGGCGGCGGCTCGCTGATGCCGTTCCTGTTCCAGCTCGCCGCCATCATGGCGATCTTCTACTTCCTCATGATCCGTCCGCAGCAGAAGCAGCGGAAGCAGCTGGAGACGGCCATCATGGCGCTCAAGAAGGGCGATGGCGTGGTGACCACGGGCGGCATCGTCGGCGAGGTGGTGCACATCAAGGAGACGATCGACGAGGGCAAGCCCGGCAAGGGGATGGATGATCTGGTGACCATCCGGACCGGCGACACCAAGGTCGTGATCCAGCGTCGCGCCGTCGCGCAGGTCTTCACGCCCGGAGGCTCGTCGGCCGCGTGAGCGTCCTGCCCATCCGCGTGCTCGGCGATCCGGTCCTCCGCGAGGAGACCGCTCCGGTTGCCGAGGTGACCGACGAGATCCGCCGGCTGATCGACGACATGTTCGACACGATGTATGCGGCGCAGGGCATCGGCCTGGCGGCGCCGCAGGTCGGGCGCACCGAGCGCGTGGCGGTGGTGGACGTCGAGGGGGCGGTCTACGCGCTCGTGAACCCCCAGATCATCGCCGCACAGGGACCGAAGGCCAAGGCCGAAGAAGGCTGCCTGTCGATCCCGGATGTATACGGCGACGTGGAGCGTCCGTCGCGGGTGACCGTGCGCGCGCTTGACCGCGACGGCCAGTCGTTCGAGGTCACGGCCGAAGCGCTGCTGGCGCGCTGCTTTCAGCACGAGATTGACCACCTGCACGGCAAGCTGTTCATCGACTACCTCAGCTACCTCAAGCGGCGCAGCGCGCTGGCGCGGTGGGAGGAGGAGAAGGACCGGTACCCCGGCTGCATCCGGCACCTGAAGGCGGGGGCCCACGCCAGCGAGCATCCCGAAGAGGAGCTCTAGTGCGCATCCTCTTCTGGGGGACGCCCGATTTCGCCACGCCGCCGCTTCGCGCGCTGATCGGCGAGGGATTTGACGTTGTGGGCGTGGTCACCCAGCCGGATCGGCCGCGTGGCCGGTCGCGTTCGCAGCTGGATCCGTCCCCGGTGAAGCAGGTCGCCCTTGAGGAGGGGCTCCCGGTGCTGCAGCCCGAGAAGCCGCGCGGGGCCGACTTTGTGCAGTCGCTCCATGATCTCGCCCCCGACCTCTCCGTCGTGGTGGCGTACGGGCATATCCTCCCGCGCGACGTCATCGACCTGCCGACGAAGGGGACGCTCAACATCCACGCCTCCGTCCTCCCCGCCCTGCGCGGGGCGGCGCCGATTCAGGCGGCCATCGCCGAGGGCTACGAGGAGACCGGCGTCACGATCATGCGCATGGTACCGGCGCTCGACGCGGGACCGGTGATTCACACGCTCACGACGCCCATCGAGGCCGACGAGACGGGTGGCGAGCTGACGTTACGGCTCTCCGAACTCGGCGCGACCGCGCTGATCGAGGCGCTCGCGCTCATCGAACTCGGCGAGGCCACCGAGCAGGGGCAGGATGACGCGCGGGCAACGTACGCCAAGAAGATCGAGCGCGAGGACGCGCGGGTGCACTGGGACCTGCCGGCGGACGTCGTCGCGCGGCGAATTCGCGCGTATGATCCGAAGCCCGGCGCCTGGAGCAGCGTGCGCGGCGGCGAGGTGCGGCTCTTCGGCGCCCGGGCGATCGAGGACCGCGCGGGAACGCCCGGCGAGGTGCTGGAGACGGACGAGATGGGGATGATTGTCGCGTGCGGCAGCGGCGCCGTCGCCATTCGCGAGGTGCATCCGGCGGGGAAGCGCCGGATGGCGGCGCTAGATTGGGCGCAGGGACGCTCCGTGATGGTCGGAGACAGCTGGGGCTGATTGAGGATATGGAATTCGGATTGCGATTCCGGCGTGCGATTACGGATTGCGATTGACGATCTCCAGCAAATGGGGCGCCCGGCTGAGGCCGGGCGCCCCATTCGTCTGTCGCTCTCCTCGATCGGAATCCGTAATCGCGGTTACGGCGACGCCTGCTGTCCCTTCACGATCCGCGGGGTCAGCACAGGCTGTCCATTGACGCCGGCGGTGCGCTGGCCAATCTGGCCGTACTCATTGTCGCCCCAGCAGTAGACGGTGCCGGCGGTGGCGGTCGTGCCCCCACCCGACGTGGTACCGGTCACGCCGCAGGTGAAGAGCTCCCCAGCGCTCAGCGAACGCCAAGTCAGGGAGCCGCCGACCGTCACAGGTACCGCGGTGGCCGGCGTCACCTGCGTGCCGTCGCCGAGCTGGCCCGCATTGTTCCGTCCCCAGCAGAGCGCGGCACCGGCGGTCGTGACGCCGCAGGTGTGATACTCACCCGCCGTCAGCGATGTGAACGTCTGCCCCGAGGCTGCGGGGACCGCCACGTTCGAGAATGAGGTGCTGGTATACGCGGCGGCGTTGCCCAGCTGTCCGTAGCCGTTGCTGCCCCAGCAGAGCACGCTGCCGATCGGACTTGTGGCACTCGTGCTCGCACTGACGATCGCACAGCTGTGCGCGGCGCCGACAACGAGCGACGTGGAGTCCATCTCCGTGACCAGCGCCGGCAGGGTGACGGCGACCGGAATGTTCGATGTCGCCACGGCGCCGTTGCCAAGCTGACCCGACGAGTTGAACCCCCAGCAGGACGGCTTCACGGTGCCGGCGCCGGCGTAGCGTGGCATGGCGCAGGTATGGAGCGAGCCGGCGGCGATGCCAGACCACGTCGACAACGCCGGAAGCACCGCGACGTAGTTCGAAGCCGTGACGAACGTACCGTTGCCCAGTTCGCCTTCGTCGTTCGTCCCCGAGCAGTAGGCAAGCCCTGACGGGGTCGTCATGCACGTATGGCGTTCCCCCGTGGCGATCGTGTTCACCGTCGTGGGCGGCACGAAGGTCACCGCGGTTGGCAGCGGTTGCAGCGTGCTGCCATTCAGGCGTCCCCAGCAGTACATCTGCTTCGCCACGGTGATGCCGCAGCCAAAGGTGCGACCGAGCTGAATCGTGCGGAACTGGAGGAACGGTCCGAGGAGCGTGTCGCTCGCCGTGACGGCGGCGGAGGGCGCGTACGTCGTCTTGAGCGTGCCCTTGCCAAGTTGCCCATCGTCCCCATAGCCCCAGCAATAGGCCCGATCGTTCGTGCCGATGGCGCAGGCCTGGTAGTTGCCAGCGAACACCTGAGTGAAGTCGATCCAGGCCGACGCGGTGAACGAGACGCGCTCCTGCCGCGGCATCAGTCGCGCGCGCAGGAACTGTGTTCCCGGATTCGGGCCCAGCGTCCAGGTCGTGGACGCCAGCCCGCTGGCGTTTGTGGTCGCCGTCGCCACCGAGACGCTGCCGCCTCCGGCGGTAGAGTCGGCGAAGTTCACGACGTCTCCCGAGATGGGATTGGAGAAGCGGTCGGTGACTTTCACGGTGATCGTGCCGGCGTTAGCACCCACGGCGGCTGAGGTCGCCGGACTCACGGTGGTCGTGAAAACCCGACTGGTATCCGGCGTGGCGGTCGCGGTGAACGCAATCGGCGCGATGCCGGTGACCGTGGCGGACGCCGTCTGTCCCGTGGCGGCAGTCCCGAGGACCCACGTCGCGCTGGCGTTGCCGGACGCATCCGTGGTGTCCGCGACGGCGGCGACTGACCCACTGAACAGGCCCGCGGCCCACGTGACGCGCTTGCCGGAAACGGCGTAACCGAACTGGTCCTTGACGTTGACGGTGAGTTGCTGCGCCAACGGCGCGGCCACCCGTCCGGTTTGCGCATTGCCGGCGACCAGCGTCAGTCGCGAGGCCGGACCCACGCCGGCCGTCGCCGTGAAGACCACGCTGTCCTTCACGTAGCTGCCCTGCAGGATGGCCACCGCCTTATTGGCGCCGAGCGTCGAGCCCAGCGTCCATGTCACGGACGCGAGGCCGGTTGCCGACGAAGTGGAGGCGGGCGGGTTGATGGTGCCACCGCCGTCTCGCACCTGCCAGAGCACCGTGGCGCCGGCCACCGGTTGTCCGCCGGCGTCGACGACCTTGACCGTCAGGACCTCGGCGAGCGCGGCGCCAACCGAGCCGCTCTGCGAGTTGCCGGAGAGCAGTTTGAGGCTGGCAGCGAAATCCTGCGGCTTCACCGAAGTGGGACCCGTGGTTGCCTCGCCGCACCCGCCAATGAGGGCGAGGATGGCGAGCGTCGCAGCGGTTCCAGTGGTGACAAGCTTGCGGCCGTGCATTCGCACTCCGTGCTGAGAAGGACGGGGGAGACGAATATCGTAATCCAATGGGCATGCCGCAAACCGGCACCTGTCGCGGTGCCAGTTCGCTGCTTTCTATGGACGGGCCGGGAGGTCACGAGGTAACGGTGATCCCGGAAGCGTCCAGAGGCCCCCCCTGCTATTATACAGGATCTTCCGCTCGCCGCCTCTGCCCGTGACCCACCGCAGCCACACCTCGGCCTCGATCAGCACCCCGGTGACGGACGCGCGCCGGGCGGCCGCCGACGTATGCGCCGACCTGCGGGCGGGGGTCCTTTTGGGCGCCGCGCTCGAGCGCCGCGGGGTGCGGCTCGAGAATCGGGACCGCCGGTGGGCCCAGGAGCTCATCTATGGGATGCTGCGCCGCCGCGGCTGGATCGACCACGCGCTGATCTCGCGGGTGCGCGGCGGCCTGGCCCGGCTCGACGGCGATCTTGCCGACTTGATCCGGCTGGGCGCCTACCAGCTGCTCGAAATGGGAAGCGTCCCGGCCTACGCCGCCATCGCGCAGACGGTCGAACTGGCCAAGCAGCGTCACGGCCTGGGCGCCAGCAAGCTGGTGAACGCCGTCTTGCGCCGACTGGACCGCGAACGCTCCACGCTCGGCGCCGACCTCCCGACCGATCCGGTGGATGCCCTGGCCACGGAATTCTCGCATCCGCGGTGGCTCGTCGCCCGCTGGGCGGAACGCTGGGGGCCGGAGCCGACGCGCGCCCTGCTCGAGGCGAACAACCGCGAGGCGCCGGTGATCGTGCGCCCGTGGGGCCTGGTGCGCGAACAGCTGGAAGCGATGCTCGAGACCGCCGGCCTTCACGTGGCGGACGCCCCGCTCGCGGACGATGCCATCCGCGTGGTGGGCTCGGTCAATCTCGTGGAGCTTCCCGCCTTTACGCAGGGCTACTGCTTCGTGCAGGATCCCGCGGCCACGATGGTGACTCGCTACGCCGCGATCCCCGCCGGCGGGACCGTCGCCGACCTCTGCAGCGCCCCTGGGGGGAAGAGCGTCGAGCTGGCCCGACGCGCGGACCTCGTGGTCAGCGCCGACCTCTCGGTCGTGCGCCTCGGGCGACTCCGGGCCACCAAGCAGCGGCTTGAACTGGAGAATGTCGCGCCGGTCGCCTTCGACGCGAAGCAGCCCGCAATCAGCCCCGTGGATGCCGTGCTCGTGGACGCACCCTGCACCGGGACGGGCACGTTCCGGCGCCATCCCGATGCCCGCTGGCGGCTGCGGACGAGCGATCTCGCGGTGACCGCAATGATACAGCGCGATATCCTGCGTTCCGCCGCGCAGCTGGTGAGGCCGGGCGGACTGCTGATCTACTCCACCTGCTCCCTTGAGCCGGAAGAAAACGAGGTGCAGGTGGACGCCTTCCTCGCCGCGCACCCCGCCTGGCGGCTCGAGCCGCCTCCCGCCGGCGCCGTGCCCGACTCGACCCTCGACCACGGCTTCCTGCGCGTCCTGCCGCACGTGCACGGGGCCGATGGCGCGTTCGCCGCGCGCCTCCGGAGCCCGTAAATGAGCGCTGCCAGCGTGCGCATCGCCCCCTCGCTGCTTTCCGTCGATTTCGCCCGTCTCACCGCCCAGCTCGCGATGATCGAGGCGGGCGGCGCCGACTGGCTGCACGTGGACGTGATGGATGGCTGCTTCGTGCCCAACCTGACGTTCGGCGCCAAGGTCATCGAGACGTGCGCCCGCGCCACCAAGCTGCCGCTCGACGTGCACCTGATGGTCGTCGAGCCGGAGAAGTACTTCGACAGCTTTGCCAAGGCCGGCGCCGCCGTTATCACCATTCACGCCGAGGCCGCGCCACACCTGCACCGACAGGTCGCGCGCATCAAGGAACTCGGGTGCAAGGCCGGCGTGGCACTCAATCCCGCCACTTCGCTCGAAGGCGTGCGGGAGGTTGCCGCCGATCTCGACCTGCTGCTCGTGATGACGGTGAACCCCGGTTTCGGCGGGCAGGCGTTCATCCCCGGCTCGTACGACAAGATCCGGCGCGCCCGCGCCCTGCTCGATGCCGCCGGCAGTCGCGCCGCGCTCGAAGTGGACGGCGGCATCGCCCGCGAGACGATCACCGCCTGCTGGCGCGCCGGCGCCGACACGTTCGTCGCCGGCAACGCCGTCTTCAGCGCGGCCGACCCCGCGGCCGAAGTGCGGGCGCTGCGCGCGCGCTGCGCGGAGTCGGCGTGACGGCGCGCCGCCAGTGGGCGATCGTCGCCGGTGTCGTGGTGGTGCTGGCCGGTGCGCTCTACGCCGCGACGCGCATCTTCGGTGCCGACCTGTTCCCGGTGGCACCGGGCTCCAGGGCCCCGGAGTTTCACGCGGCCACCATGGTCGCCGGCGGCCCGAAAACCAAGAACATCACCGACTATCGCGGTCAGGTGGTGCTGCTCAACATGTGGGCCACGTGGTGCGGCCCGTGCAAGCAGGAGATGCCCGGCATCCAGGCTCTGCACGATTCCCTGGGACCTCAGGGACTGAAGGTCGTCGCGATCAGCGTGGATGATCCGGGCTTCGACGACGCCATCCGGAGCTTCGTGGCGGAGCACCGACTGACGTTCGAGATCCTGCACGAGGGAAGCGGCACGATCGAGCGCGATTACCAGACGAGCGGGATTCCCGAGACGTTCGTGATCGGGAAGGACGGCGTGATCCGCAAGCGCGTCATCGGCGCGGCCCAATGGAATTCCGAGGCCAACCTGAAGCTGATGCGCGGGCTCCTCGCCGAGGAAGCGCCGTAGGCGGATGCGCGTCCTCGGCATCGAGAGCTCCTGCGACGAGACGTCGGCCGCGGTGGTGAGCGGCAGCGGCGACGCCGTGCGCCTCGACTCGCTCGTGATCCTCTCGCAGGACGTGCACCGCATCTTCGGGGGCGTCGTGCCCGAGATCGCGTCGCGGGCCCACCTCACCGCCGTCGTGCCGGTCACCCGGCAGGCGCTGGCCGATGCCGGGCTGCCGTCGACGGGCGAC
The DNA here is from genome assembly GCA_036504815.1 of Gemmatimonadaceae bacterium. Lineage (NCBI taxonomy): Bacteria > Pseudomonadati > Gemmatimonadota > Gemmatimonadia > Gemmatimonadales > Gemmatimonadaceae > Gemmatimonadaceae bacterium. The sequence goes on from DASXUN010000011.1 coordinate 11,749, forward strand.
GGCCTGGACGCCATCGCGGTGACGCATGCACCGGGACTGGTCGGCGCGCTGCTGGTGGGCGTCGCCTACGCGAAGGCGCTGGCAACGGCGTGGCAGGTGCCGTTCCTCGGCGTGCACCACATGGAAGGACATCTCTTCGCAACCGCGCTCGATCACGCCGACGCGGTGCCGCCCTTCACCGCCCTTCTCGTAAGCGGCGGGCACACGCTGCTGCTGGATGTCGCCGCGTGGGGGGAGTACCGCTTGCTCGGCAGCACCCGCGATGACGCGGCGGGCGAGGCGTTCGACAAGGTGGCCAAGCTGCTCGGCCTGCCATATCCGGGCGGGCGGCCCATCGAGGTGGCGGCTCGCGATGGGGATCCCACGCGGCATCGATTCGCGCCGCCGATGCTGCACGGCGGACAGCAGCCGGGCGACGAGGACTACTACGACCTCTCGTTCTCGGGACTCAAGACGGCCGTGCTGCGCAAGGTGCACGCCGCCGACGCGGCCGGCACGCTCGACGAGGAGCGGCCCCACCTCGCCCGCGGATTTCAGGATGCGCTGATCACCACGCTGGCGGAAAAGACGGCACGCGCGGCGCGCGCGTTCGGCCGGCGGCGCGTGGTGCTGGGGGGCGGCGTGGCGTGCAACGTGGCGCTGCAGGAAGGCGTGCGGCGCGCGGTGGCGCCGTTTGGCGGCGCCGTCTTCGCCCCGTCGCCCCGGCTCGCCACCGACAACGCCGCGATGATCGCGCGCGCCGGCCACTGGCGGCTGGCCCGCGGCGAGCGCAGCGACGCCTCGCTCAACGCCTACGCGTCGCTCCCGATTCCCGGCCTGCGCACGTAGCGGAACAGACCGCGGCGCGCCGGAGTACACGGAGGGTTCGCCGCGCCGCGTGCGCGTTCCGCGGGTGAGTCGCCGCGGTTAGTATTGGCAGACGCGGAGGCGTGCGCCGTGCGGCACTTCCAGCATCCCTCGGCGCGCGCTCCTCGTCAGGGCCCCGCATGAACTACTGGATCAGCAAACTCATCCACCGTGTGCTGCGCCTCAAGCGACGCTGGGTGATGCTGCTGGCCGTCATCGGACCCGGCGTCATCACGATGGTGGCGGACAACGATGCCGGCGGCATCTCGACGTACGCCTCCACCGGCGCGAAGACCGGCTTCAACATGCTGTGGGCGTTCATCCTGCTCGTCCCCATGGCGTATTTCATCCAGGAGATGACGGTCCGGCTGGGCGCGGTCACCAAGCGCGGGCACGCCGAGGCCATCTTCGACGGCTTCGGCCCGGGTTGGGGCTGGTTCGCGATCTTCAACCTCGCGCTCGTGAACTGGCTGACGCTCGTCACCGAGTACATCGGCATGACGCAGGCGGCGCGCATCTTCGGCGTGCCGGAGTGGCTGACGTTCACGCTGGTCACCGCCCTGTTGATGGCCATCGTCTTCAGCGGGCGCTACTGGACCTTCGAACGCATCACGCTGTTCTTCTGCCTGTTCAATCTCGTGTACATCCCGGCCGCCATCTGGGCGATGCGCACCCACAACGTCGCCGACGGCTGGCTCTCCGTTGGACGCGGGTTCCTGACGCCCAGCTTCGACTTTGGCCCCGCCCTCGGCACGAGCGCGCTGTTCACGCTCATCATGGCGAACATCGGCACGACCATCACCCCCTGGCAGATCTTCTTCCAGCAGTCGGCGGTGGTGGACAAGGGGATGGACATCAAGGACATCAAGTACGGCAAGATCGACACGCTGGCCGGCGCGCTGCTCACCTGCGGCGTGGCGGCCTTCATCGTCATCGCCACCGCGGCGGCATTCCATCACCATCCGGGCGGGCAGATTATCGTCGAGTCGGCGGCGGAGACCGCCAACCGGATGCCGGACGTGATGGCCGGACGGCTGGGGCTCTGGGCCAAGGGCCTCTTCGCCATCGGCCTCTTCGACGCGGGACTGCTGGGCGCCCTCTGCATCTCGCTCGCGACGAGCTGGTCGCTGGGCGAAGTGTTCGGCTGGGCGCACTCGCTGAATGAGAGCGTGCGCGAGGCGCCGTGGTTCTACGTCGCGTATCTCGTGATGCTCACCAGCGCCGGCGCCGTCTCGCTGGTGGCGAGCACGCACGTGCAGGACGTGATCACGATCTTCGTGCAGGTCGTGGCCGTCGTCCTGCTTCCGTCGGCCCTCGTCTTCCTCATCCTGCTGCTCAACGACAAGCCGCTCATGGGCGAGCACGTGAACACGCCCACCCAGAACATCGCCAACTGGTCGATCACCGGCCTCGTCATCGTCGTCTCGACGGCGTATGCGCTTTCGGTGATCTTCCCCGACCTTTTCACGTAGGCGGGCCCGACCTTGACCGCCACCAACGGTTCGCTCCACCCGACCACGCACGGCGCCGAGTATGAGCTGCACTTCTTCTCGGCGCTGCTCGACCGCCCCGTCGCGGTCTCACGCCCCGACCTGAAGATCGGCACGCTCGACGATCTCGTGTTCAAGGTGGCGGAGCCGTTCCCCGAGGCCGTGGGGATCGTGGTGGCACACAAGCGCGGCCTCCCCAATGAGTTCATCCCGTGGGAGCGGGTCACGCGCATCGACCCGCACGCGATCGTGGTGATGCCACCCGACCACGCCGAACGGTATCCCTCGTTCGTGGACCAGCCTGGCTGGCTCCTGCTCAACGAGCACCTCATCGGCCGCACCATCCTCGACATGGATGGCCGCAAGGTGGAGCTCGTGAACGACGTTCACCTCCTGGCCAGCCACGGCCGCATGATCGTCGCGCACGTGGACGTCTCGCTGAACGGCTTCCTGCGCAAATGGGGGCTGGGGCTGCTCGCCTTCGGCAAGGATCGCCTGATCTCGTGGAGCTACGTGCAGCCGCTGTCCATCGAGGACGCGACGTCGTCGGACAAGGTGTCGCTGTCGCTGGCGCGCGAACAGCTGCAGGAGCTGCCCAGCGAGGACCTGGCCGACGCGCTGGAGGAGCTGTCGGGACGCGAGCAGGAGGCGATGTTCTCGGTGCTCGAACCCGAGAAGGCCGCCGACACGCTGCTCGAGACGGAGCCCCGCGCCCAGCGTCAGATCGTCGCCGACCTGCCGCCGGACCGCGCCAAGGAGATCCTCTCGGAAATGTCCGTCGGCGAGATCGCCGACCTGCTGTCGGCGCTGCCGCACGATGACCGTACGGAACTGCTCGCGCACCTGAGTCCCGAGGAGTCGCAGCGCGTGCGGCACATCCTGGGGACGCACGAGGCGACGGCCGGATCGCTCCTGTCCCAGCAGTTCGTGGCGCTCCCCAAGCAGGTCACCGCGGGCGAGGCCATCCGGACGCTGCGCGAGCGCGCGCCGGACCCGGACTCCATCTCGTACCTCTATGTCGTCACGGAGACGAACCAGGTGCTGCTGGGCGTCGTGGACCTGCGGGAGCTGGTGCTGGCGCGCGAATCGGCGACGCTGGAGGAACTGATGGTCTCACCGGTCGTCTCCGTGGACTCGGAGCTTGGCGAGCAGGATGTCGCCGAGCTGTTCGAGAAGTACAACTGGCGCATGTTCCCGGTGGTGGACGCGAGCGACCACCTGCTGGGCGTGATCGGCTACAAGGATGTGCGCCGATGAGCCCGCGGGCCGTGACCCGACGGCAGGGGCGGTCGCATGCCGCGCGTTGAGCGGACGCGCACGGTGCGCATCGCGCTTGGCGTGCTGCGCATCTACTTGATCGTGATGCTCGTCCTGCTCGCCCTGCGCGCCGTGCAGCTGTTCAGCTGACGGCATGGCGCGCGGCGCGTGGCGCGCGGCGAGTGGCGCGCGGCGGTTCCGGTCAGACCGCGCGCCGCAGAACGCGCCCTACAGGCGCGCCATCAGCAGGCGGCGCGTGTAGGGAATGAGCCCACCGGCATCCATGATCCCCTTGCGGGCCGCCGGCATCTGCACCTGCGCGAACGACTTGTCGGTGGTCGCGTTGATCACGCGGTCATCCGTGATCTCCAGCTCGTCGCCTTCGCTTGCCTCGATTTCGGGGCAGATGACCACCTTGAGCCCGAGGTTGATGCTGTTCTGCAGGAAGATGCGCGCGATGGACTTGGCGACGACGGTCACGTCGTAGCCCTTGAGCGTCGAGCACGCCTGCTCGCGGCTCGACCCGCAGCCGAAGTTCTCGCCGCCGACGATCACGCTGCCGGCCGGGAACTGCCGCGCCTTGAGAAAGGCGTTGAACTCCGTGCGATCGAAGAAGGCGAACTGCGGCGTCTCCGTGGGCAGCACCGTGGCCATGAAGCGCCCCGGATAGATGTCGTCGGTGCTGATGTCGTTGCCCAGCGTGATGATGACCTTGGCCATGACAGACTCCCGCCTCTCGGCGCTAGTTCGCGTTGGGATCGGTGATGACGCCGGTGATGGCGGACGCGGCGGCGACGGCGGGACTGCACAGGTAGACCTCGGACTTCGGATTCCCCATGCGCCCCTTGAAGTTCCGGTTGGTGGTGCTGAGCGCAACTTCGTTGTCGCCTAGCGCGCCTTCGTGCACGCCGAGGCACGGGCCGCACCCGGAGTTCATGACCACGGCGCCGGCCTTCATGAAGTCCTGCACGTAGCCGCGCTCGAGCGCCTGCGCGAAGATGCGCCCGGAGGCGGGGAAGACCAGCATCCTCGTGCCCTCGGCCACCTTCTTGCCGCGCAGGATGTCCGCGGCAATCGCCAGGTCATCGAGGCGTCCATTGGTGCAGCTGCCGATGACGATCTGCTGCACGCGCGTTCCCAGCACGTCCTTGATCGGCTTGACGTTGTCCACCATGTGCGGGCACGCGATCTGCGAGCCGAGCGTCGAGACGTCAATCTCCACGGTGCGCACGTACTTCGCGTCCGCGTCCGGCGTCACGCAGGCGATCGGGTCCGTCACCCCCGCCTCCTCGCGGAGATAGCGCAGCGTCTCCTCATCGCCTGGCACGATGCCCGACGTCGCGCCCGCTTCGACGCTCATGTTGCAGATGGCGATGCGGCCGCTCGTACCCAGCCGGCGAATGGTCTCGCCATGGAACTCGAGCACCTTGTAGTTGGCGCCCTGCGCGGTGAGCAGGCCAATGAGGTGCAGGATCAGGTCCTTCGCGCCGACCAGCGGCGGGAACTCCCCCTTCACGACGACCTTGATGGTCTCCGGCACTTCGATGTTGACGGCGAAGCCAAGGCTCCAGACCGAGGCCATCTCCGTGGCGCCGATGCCGAAGCTGAACGCGCCGAGCGCGCCATGCGACGTGGTGTGCGAGTCGGTCCCGACCACCACGAACCCCGGGCGCACGTAGCCATACTCCGGCAGGATCTGGTGGCAGATGCCGCCGGTATCGCCGCGGATGTCGTGGAACTTGCGGATGCCATTGGCCGCGACGAATTCGCGGATCTTCTTCTGGTTGGTGGCCGTCTTCGGCGACTCAGCGGGCACGCGATGGTCGAAGATGATCGCGATGCGCGACGGATCCCAGACCTTCGGCGCGTGGCCCGTGCCCTGGAAGATCTCCTGGAACTGGTTGACCACCAGCGCCGCGTTCTCGTGCGACATCGCGAGGTCCACCTTCGGTTCCACCACATCGCCGGCCTTGGTGGCGGGCAGTCCCGCGGCGCGCGCGAGGATCTTTTCAACGACGGTCATTCCCATGGGATTGCTCCGGTTCAGATGACACCCTTCGACTTGAGCGCGGCCTGCTCGCCGGGCGTGATGCCCAAGGCGCCGTAGATCTCCGTGTTGTGCTCGCCGAGCGTTGGCGGTGGCGTGTCCACCGCGCCCGGCGTCTTGCTGAACTGCGCCGTGAGGCCAAAGACCTCCACGTCCCCGAAACCGGCCAACGGCACCTTCTTCAGCACGTCGCGGTGCACCACCTGCGGCTGACGCAGCGCCTCCTCCAGGGTCAGGATGGCGCCGCTTGGCACGTCGGCCGCGTTCAGCGCCTCCACCCACGCGGCGGTCGGCTTGGTGACGAGCTTCTCCTCCAGCAGCGGCGAGAGCGCCTTGCGGTTCTTCTTGCGCGTGTCGCGCTCCTGGAAGCGGGCATCGGCCTTCAGCTCCGGGACGCCGAGCACGTCGCAGACCGCCTCCCACTGCTCCTGCTTGTTGGCGGCAATGTTGATGAAGCCGTCGGCCGTGCGGAACGTCCCGCTCGGCGCGGCGGTGAAGTTGTCGTTGCCCATCAGCACCGGCTGCTGCTTGCCGATGAGCAGGTTGGCGGCCACCCAGCCCATCAGCGGCATGATGCTGTCGAGCAGGGCGACGTCGATGAACTGCCCCTCGCCGGTGCGTTCGCGGTGGTACAGCGCGGCCATGACGGCGAAGGCCGCGTTGAGTCCGCCCACGGTGTCGCAGACCGGGAAGCCCGTGCGCAGCGGATTCAGTCGCTCGTCACCGTTCACCGACATCTCGCCCGAGAGCCCCTGGATGATCTGGTCGTACGCCGGGAAGAGCGCGTCGGGACCCGTCTGGCCGAAGCCCGAGATGGCGCAGTAGACGAGCCGCGGATTGAGCTCGGCGAGCGTCTTGTAGCCGATGCCGAGCCGGTCCATCACGCCAGGACGGAAATTCTCGACGAGAACGTCGGCATCCTTGACCATCCTCAGGAAGATCGCCTTCCCTTCGGCGCTCTTCGTGTTGAGCGTGATCGATTTCTTGTTGCAGTTCTGGGCCACGAAACTGGTGCCCATCAGTCGCTTGTTGAGCTCCGGAAGGATGCCGAGCTTGCGCGCCAGGTCACCGTCCTTGGGGTTCTCGACCTTGATGACATCGGCGCCCAGCAGGGCGAGATGCAAGGTGGTGAACGGACCCGAAAGGACGTTCGTGAGGTCGAGGACTTTGATGCCTTGAAGGATGCGAGAGGTCATCTGGAGAGAACCACTGAGGGCCACAGAGTATGACAGAGTACGATCGTGAACGTGGGCATCAGGTGGGGGTGCCGGCGGTGATGGGACCGATCTTGTAGACGCAGCCGGGGAGTTCGCGGCCGAGGAAGGCAGCGACATCGCGGGCAACGGCGATCAGGGCGCCGAGCTGGATGTCGGCGCGCTGGCCGGTGCGCTGGAGCGCGTGGACCAGGTCCTCGGTGGCCACGTTGCCCGCCGCCACCTTGGTGAATGGGCAGCCGCCGAGTCCGCCGAAGCTGGCTTCGATGGACGTGGCGCCGGCGTCGAGGGCCGCGTACACGTTGGCCATCCCCACGCCGTACGTGTTGTGGATGTGCGCGGTGACCTTGGCATCGGGATGCATGCCGAGAATGCGGCGCACGTACTTCGAGACCTGCGACGGGTGTGCGTGCCCGGCGGTATCGGCGAGACTGATCGAGGTCAGGCCGGCCTCCAGGTACGCCGCGACGATGCCCATCACGCGCGCCTCGGGCACCGCATCCTCGAAGCCGCAGCCGAACGCGCTCTGCACGCTCACCTGCACCTCGTGCGCGGCGCTTTTCGCCTCGAGCGCCGTGAGGATGATGCGCCGCGTCGCGTCGTCCGTGCCCATTCCCGTGTTCTTGCGACTGTGCGTCTCCGAGGCCGACACACCCATGCAGAACATCTCCACGCCGCAGGCCAGGCCGCGTTCGAGGCCCTTCTCGTTGAGCACGAGCCCCGAGAGCACGGCGTTGCCGGGACGCTTGGCGGCCGCGAGCTGCCGGAAGAGCTCGTCCGTATCCGCCATCTGCGGCACCTTCTGCGGATGCACGAACGAACCGACCTGCACGATGTCGAGGCCGCTGCCGATCAGGCGCCGCAGCCAGTCGAGCTTGGTTTCCGTCGGCACCACCCGCGACTCCACCTGCAAGCCGTCGCGCGGGCCGACCTCGTGAATCAGGACCTGCGCCATCTGCGCGCTCCCGTGATTGCCGTGCTCAGAGTTTCCTCGCGATCGCCTCGCCCATCTCGAGCGTCGTCGCGCTGCCACCCATGTCGTACGTGCGCACCGCGCCCTCGCGAATGACCGCCGCCGTGGCCGCCTCGAGCTTCGCCGCCTTGTCCGTCTCGCCCAGCCAGGCGAGCATCATCTTGGCGGAGAGGATCATCGCGATGGGGTTCACCTTGTATTGCCCCGCATACTTGGGGGCGCTGCCGTGGCTGGGCTCGAAGACGCCCAGCTTGTCGCCGATGTTCGCCGAGCAGGCGAAGCCGAGGCCGCCGACCATCTGCGCCGCCAGGTCGCTGATGATGTCACCGAAGAGGTTGGTCGCCACCAGCACGCTGTAGCTCGCCGGATTCTTCAGCAGCCACATGGTGATGGCGTCGACGTTCGCGTCGTCCATCGCGATGCCCGGGTACTCCTTGGCAATGCGCTTGCCGATCTCGAGGAACATTCCCTCGGTGGCGCGCACGACGTTCGCCTTGTGGACGACGGTGACCTTCGGGTAGCCGTGCGTCTTCGCGTACTCGAAGGCGGCGCGGATGATCCGCTCGCAACCCTTCTTCGTGTTCACCTTGCAGGTGATCGCGTATTCGTCGCCCGGAATGTCGGCGAAGTGCGCGAACGGCTTGCTGAGCTGCTTGAGCGTGGCGCGCAGTTCCTCGGGGACGGGGCTGAACTCGACGCCGGCGTAGAGCCCTTCGGTGTTCTCGCGGAAGATCACGAGGTCGATGGCGTCCCTGTAATTCAGCGGATTCCCGGGGTATGCCTTGCACGGGCGCAAGCAGGTATAGAGGTCGAACATCTGCCGCATGCGCACGATCGGACTACGATACGTCAGTCCTTTCCCCTTCAGCCCGGGGATTAGCTCGGCCTCGGCGTCCTTGGCCGGCTTGGACGTGATGGCGCCGAACAGCGCGGCGTGACTTGCCTTCAGCAGGTCCACGGTGCGCTGGGGGAAGGCCTCGCCTTCGGTGCGCCAGAACTCCCAGCCGATGTCCCCGTGGGTGTATTGCGCGTCGAACTTCAGCGCGTCGAGGCAGATGCGGGCCGCCTCCATCACCTCGACGCCCACGCCATCCCCTGGCAGCCATGCAATGCGGTACTGGCTCACGACGAGACTCCTGCGCCCGTACGGACGCTCAACGGCCGGAGTCAGCGCGCGGCGCGCAAGCCAACCCCGAGCGAGTGGATCGAACCTGACTCGGCACACGGGGGGCGCGGGGCGGTCGCGTACGGCCGCCACCCGAGGAAGCTACGGGTCGCTCGCGGCAATTACCACCGAGAAAGTGCCTGACGGCGTGCCAGCTTCCACCTGACGGCGCTCGGTGGATCACGCGGCGCCGCCAGAGCGCACGATGCGCATGAATGTGCGGCGCACTGCAGGAAAAAACCTTGTCAACGAAAGTACCGCGGCGCACGTTAGTGCGAGTATCCGGCGTCCGTAGGCCCCCTAACGCCGAACATCGCGGATGTCGCGCGACGCCGTGCGCTCTTCTGCGGCGCATTGCAGCCCATCCCCAGCGCGTGTGCTGGGATCTCCACCCCGAGACACTTCATGGCGAGGGACCACTTCATGTGGAATCGAGCGCGGCACAGCATTCGCTGGTGCCTCTCACTCCTCACGCTCGCGGCAGCCGCATCGGCTGGCGCGCAGCAGGGGACCGGCACGATCACCGGCACCGTGGTCGAACGTGGATCCGACAAGCCCATCGACGCCGCCCAGGTCACGGTGCTGGGCACGCGGCTGGGAGCGCAGGTGAATGCGCAGGGCGCGTTCACGATTCGCGGCGCACCGCTTGGCGCACAGAAGATCCGCGCGCAGTTCATCGGCTTTGAGCCCGTCGAACAGACCGTGACCGTCACCTCCGCCGGGGTGAAGGTCTCCTTCCAGATGACGCGCGCCGCGTTTGCGTTGAGCGGCGTCGTCGTGACCGCCACCGGCGAAGAAAAGCGCCGCGCGGTCGGCACGGCGATGGCCACGATGGACACCATGTCCATCGCGCGCACGGCGGCGTCCAACCCGCAGCAGCTGCTCGCCGCGGCGAGCACGGGCGTCAGCGTGCTGGCCAACTCCGGCCAGCCCGGCGCCGGCGCCACGCTGCGCCTGCGCGGCGTCAATAGCGTGAGCCAGGGCAACAACCCGCTCATCTACATCGACGGCGTGCGCGTCTACAACGGCAACGGCCCGGTTGCGGTCGGCGGCGGCCAGCAATCGTCGCCGCTCAACGACATCGCGCCGGACGACATCGACCATATCGAGATCGTGAAGGGCCCGTCGGCGACCACGCTGTACGGCACCGAGGCGTCGGGCGGCGTCATCCAGATCTTCACCAAGCAGGGACGCGCCGGTGCGCCGCAGTGGACGGCCACCCTCAGCTCCGGCTTCAACTTCCAGGGCCACGTCGGGTTCAAGGACGACCCGACCGGCATGTGGTTCAACAAGTGCCGCGGCCCGCTCAACGTGAACGGCAACGGCGTCAAGTTCGAGGACCTCGGCTGCCCCGAGAGCGGCAGCTGGCTGAGCGACGGTCCGGTCCAGCGCATCAGCCTGAACGTGCGCGGCGGGACGCAGGGCGGCACCACGTACTACGTCGGCAGCAACTGGGACGACGAGAAGGGCACGCTCCCCCGCAGCGGCCTCCACAACCGCGGCCTGCGCGTGAACCTCGGCTTCGTGCCGGCGAAGTTCTTCAACCTCGCCATCAACTCGTCGATCGCGCAGAACTCCAGCCAGGGCTTCGCCGATGGCAACAGCGCCGGCGGCGCGGCGCTGAACATCTCGCGCGGCACCAACTCGAACTACAAGACCACCGGCTGCAGTGACGCCACGGTGACGTGCGTGAACAATGCCGACCTCTTCAAGTCGGACATTCTCAACACGACCGTGCACTTCATCACCGGCGCGGTGCTGACCTACCAGCCGACCGAGGGATTCAGCAACCGGCTCGCGGTGGGCTATGACAACAACAACGCCGAGATCAACTACGTCGTGCCGTTTGCCAACCTGCGCCTCCCGCTCGGCGCGATGTGGCAGACGCTGTGGCACCGGCAGCTGATCACGGCCGACTTCTCCAGCACCTACCGGCATGCGCTGGGCGAGAAGTGGACGACGTCCAGCTCGCTGGGAGGCCAGGTCTTCGACAGCCGCCTGTATTCGACGTCGCTGGAAACCGACAACTTCTCGGGTCCCGGCTACCCGACGCTGGTCAGCGGCTCCACGCGCCTGATCAACGACGTCAACAACCAGCGCGTCATCAATGCCGGCTTCTTCGGGCAGGAGATGATCGGCTGGCGCGACATCCTGTTCGTCACGGCCGGCCTCCGCATCGACGGCAACAGCGCCTTCGGCAAGAGCTTCGGCCTGCAGTCGTACCCCAAGATCAGCGCCTCGTACGTGATCTCGGACGAGTCGTTCTGGCCCCGCCAGTGGGTGCCGTCGCTCAAGCTGCGCGCCGCGATCGGTTCGTCGGGCAAGGCGCCGGGCGCGTTTGACGCCGTTCGCACGTGGGATCCGGTCGCCGCGGAAAACGGCAAGCCGGGCTTCGCGCCGAACCAGATCGGCAACGCCGACCTCGGGCCGGAGCGGTCCGAGGAAACCGAAGTTGGCTTCGACCTGGCCGCCCTGGACGGGCGCCTCAACGTGGCGTTCACGCACTTCAGCCAGACCACGAAGGACGCGCTGATTCCGGTCATCCAGGCGCCGTCGCTCGGCTTCAGCAGCAGCCAGCTGGAGAACGTCGGCACGCTGGAGAACAGCGGCAATGAAGTCACGGTCTCCGGTGACCTGCTGCGCCTCAGCAAGGCGACGCTCAGCGCCAAGGTGGGCATGACCACCCTGAGCAGCAACGCCGTGGATGTGGGCGGCCAGACGCTGACCATCTTCACCAACGGCCGCACCTACGTGCGGGCGGGCTATCCCGTGCCGTCGTACATGGGCAAGCGCGTCACCAACCCAGATGCGATTGCGAGCCCGATCTACAACACCTTCGACTATGTCGGCTCGGTCTTCGCGACGCGCACGTACAACGCGACGCTGACCCTGCAGATGTACAAGCGCTTCACGTTCGAGGCGCTGGGGGAATGGCAGTTCGGCGGGCACAACCTGAACGCCGCCGGCTACCAGAACGCCAACCTCCGCGTCTGGCGTCCGTGCTTCGCGGCGCAGGAGGCGCTGAAGAAGGCGGCGGCGGGCGACTCGTCGGCGCTGGGCGGCTTCACCGCCCTGGCGCGCGCGCGCTGCACGATCACCTCCTCGGAGCGCGATTACTCGCTCTGGGTGGAGAAGGCCGACTTCTTCAAGCTCCGCAGCATCTCGGTGACGTACGACATGCCGAACAAGTGGCTGCCGGGCTCGCGCAACGCCGCGCTCACGATTGCCGGCCGCAACCTCTTCAAGTCCACGCCGTACACCGGCTTCGACCCGGAGAGCGCCGACAAGACCGACAACACCTTCGGACGGCGCGACTACTACACGTTCGGGCCGTACAAGACGTTCATCATGACCCTCCGCGTGGGATTCTGACCATGACCTATACCTCACGCTTCCAGAGCATTCGCCACCTCGCGGCCGCGGCCGCCGTGGTGGTCCTGGCGACGGCCTGCGAAATGACCGTCACCAACCCCGGACCGATCCAGGATGACGCGCTCAACGTGCCGTCCGCGGTCCCCGCGATCGTGAACGGGATGTCGGGCGACCTGTCGCTCGCCCTTGGCGGCATCGCCACGCGCACCGGGCTCGCATCGGGCGAACTGACCCACTCGGGCAACTACGCCGACGAAGGCTTCTTCTTCGCCGGCACCTTCTCGGGCCTCAACGCCAACACCGACTGGGCCAACGCGCAGCGCGCGCGCTGGACGTCGGAGTCCGGACTGGAGCGCATGAAGACGGTGCTCGGCAGTTCGTTCGAGTCGAACGCCGACACCCCGCGCGCCTATCTGTACGCGGGCTTCGCCAACCGCCTGCTGGGTGAGAACTTCTGCACGGCGGTGATCGACGGCGGGCCGGCCCAGAGCGACAGCGTCTACTTCCAGCGCGCCGACTCGCTCTTCACCCGGGCGTACACCATCGCGACGGCGCTCAACAACACCACCGTCAAGAACGCGGCGCTGGCCGGTCGCGCGTCGGTGCGCGCCTGGCTCGGCAACTGGACAACGGCGGTTGCGGACGCCGCCCTTGTGCCGAACAACTTCGTGTTCAACGCGATCTACGGCATCGGCACCAGCCGTGAGAACATGTACCTCGCCGAGCAGACGATCACGCGCCGCGAAGTGACGGTGTGGGGGACGTACTGGGCGAGCGTCAGGGATCCGCGCTTCCCGTGGGACACGGTGAAGACGGGATCGACCCTGACGAAGGGTCAGGACGGCAAGACCATCTTCTTCCGCCAGACCAAGTACCTGTCGCTTGGCCCGACGGCGCCGCTCGTGAAGGGCGCGGAGATGCTGGTGTTGCGCGCCGAGGCGGCGTTGCGCAGCGGCGACATTGCCGGCATGACGGCGTTCCTCAACACCGCGCGCGCCCAGTACACCGGGCTCGCTCCGCTCACCGCGCCGGCAACGACCGCCGCGGCGTGGACCCTCCTGCAGACCGAGCGCGGCGCGGTCACCTGGCTCGAGGGACGGCGCCTGTGGGACATGCGCCGCTGGAATGCCGAAGGGACCAACACGTTCCTGACCGGGCGCAACAAGTGCATCCCGGTCAGCGACAACGAGTACGCTTCGAACCCGAACCTGCACAAGTAACCTCGCAGCACGCAGTCCACGGCGGGCTCCCCGGCAACGGGGAGCCCGCTGTGCTTCGGCAGCCGATTGGCTGGCGCCCTCCGTGCCAGCGGGCAAATTCCCAGAGGCTCCATTCGACCAACCTCTGCAAACAGGCAGGTCATGACCGTCGCCCGCTTTCTCACCGTCCTGGCGCTCAGCGCCGCCACCGCCGCCGTCACGCTTGCGCAGGGTGCGGCCAGTTGGATGCGCTACCCCACCCTGTCGCCCGACGGCAAGACGATCGCCTTCACCTATCGCGGCGACCTCTACCGCGTGAGCGCGGCCGGCGGCATGGCCACCCAGTTGACGCAGCATCCGGCGCAGGACTTCATGCCGGTCTGGAGCCACGATGGCACGCGCATCGCGTTTGCGAGCGATCGGCACGGCAACTTTGACCTGTACGTGATCCCGGCGACCGGTGGCGAGGCCCAGCGCCTCACCTACCACTCGGCACCCGAGTATCCGTACAGCTTCACACCCGACGACAAATCGATTGTCTTCGGCGCCGCGCGCATGGATGCCGCCGCCAACCGGCAGTATCCCGCCAACTCGATGCCCGAACTATGGTCGGTTCCCGCCGCCGGCGGCCGCCCCGTGCAGATCCTCACGACACCCGCGGAGGACGCGCGCTACAGCCGCGACGGCTCTTTTCTCGTTTACACCGACAACAAGGGTCGCGAGAACGTTTGGCGCAAGCATCATGTGTCGTCGGTGGCGCGGGACATCTGGGTTTATGACGTGAAGGCGGGAACGCACCGCCAGGTCACGACCTTCCCGGGCGAGGATCGCCAGCCGGTGCTCGCCGACGGCGACCGGGCCTTCTACTACCTCAGCGAGGAGAGCGGCACGTTCAACGTGCACAAGCTCCCGCTCGCCGGCGGCAAGTCGCAGCAGCTCACCGCATTCAAGGGACTGCCGGTCCGCTTTCTCAGCATCGCCGACAACGGCACGCTGGCCTTCGGCCACGACGGCCAGCTCTACACCATGCTGCCCGGCGGACAGCCGCAACGCGTCGCCGTGACGATTGCGGCCGATGCCAAGTCCAACGGTGACCTCGTGCTTGCGGTGACCGGCAACGCGCGCGAACTGGCGGTTGCGCCGAGCGGCAAGGAAGTGGCGTTCGTCTTCCGCGGCGATGTCTTCACGGCCAGCGTCGAGGGCGGCGTCACCAAGCGCATCACGAACACTCCCGCCGTCGAGACCGGCGTGCGCTTCTCCCCGGACGGCAAGGCGCTCGTCTACGCCTCCGAACGCGACGGCAAGTGGGCAATCTATGAAGCGCGACGCGCCCGCGACGTCGAGCCGTACTTCTACGCCGCGACGGTTGTCAAGGAATCGCCACTGGTCGCCAACGAGCACCAGAATTACCAGCCGCTCTTCTCGCCCGATGGCAAGGAGCTGGCGTTCATCGAGGATCGCAACACGTTGCGCGTGCTCAACCTCGCCTCCCGGCAGGCGCGCACGCTGCTCGACGACAAGTCCATCTTCGCCAACACGCCCAGCCAGCGCTTCTCGTGGAGTCCCGACGGCCGGTGGATGCTGTTCGACCTCTCGGTGCCGGGGATCGCCCCGGGCGAGATCGGCCTGGTGCCAACCGACGGCAAGGGCAGCGTGACCAACCTCACGCAGAGCGGCTTCGACGACGGCGACGCCAAGTGGATCCTCGGCGGCAAGGCGATGCTCTGGTTCAGCAATCGCGACGGCCTGAAGGCGGTGGCACAGTCGGGCGGCAGCCAGCGCGATGCCTACGCGATGTTCTTCACCAGGGATGCGTGGGACCGCTTCCGCCTGACCAAGGAGGAGTACGCGCTGGTGAAGGAGCTGGAGGACAAGGCGCCGAAGCCGAAGCCCGATACCGCCAAGGCGAAGGGTGACAGCGCCAAGGCAAAGGCGGACAGCGCGGCCAAGGCGGAGCCGGTGAAGTTCGAGTTCGATGGCATCGAGACGCGCAAGGCGCGCCTGACCATCCACTCGTCGTCGCTCGGCGACGCGCTCGTCAGCAAGGACGGCGAGACCCTCTACTATCTCGCGCGGTTTGAAAAGGGGATGAACCTCTGGTCCACCAACCTGCGCACCAAGGAGACCAAGCAGGTCCTGGCGTTGAACGCCAACAGTGGGAGCATGACCTGGGACAACGAGCAGAAGAGCATCTTCCTGCTCGCCGATGGCGCCATCGCGAGGATCGACCCGGCCGCCGCCAAGCGCGACGCCGTGCCGCTGAGCGGCGAGCTGACGCTCGACGTGGACGCCGAGCGCGAGGCGATGTTCGACCACGTCTGGCGCAAGGTCCGCGACACGTTCTACACCAGGGGCTATCACGGCATCGACTGGACCGCGATCCGCCCCGTGTATGCCAAGTACCTGCCGCACATCGGCACGTCGTTCGAGTTCGCGGAGATGCTGGCCGAGATGCTCGGCGAGCTGAACATCAGCCACAGCGGGGCGACGTATTCGCAATCATCGCCGACTGACGATGCCACCGCGTCGCTCGGCATCTTCCTCGACCAGTCGTACGCCGGTGCCGGCGTGAGGATAGCGGAGGTCATCAAGGACGGCCCGCTCGACAAGGCGGGGATCACGGTCAAGCCCGGCATGATTCTCGAGGCGATCGACGGCCAGCCCATCAGCCCGTCGCGTGACCTGTCGGAGTTCCTCAACCGCAAGGCGGGCAGGAGCGTGCTGCTCGCCTTCGCCGATGGCACGGCGAAGAGCGAGGTGGTTGCCAAGCCGGTCACGCCCGCCGAGGAGAACCGGCTGCTGTACGCCCGCTGGGTGCGACGCAACGCGGACGAGGTGGACCGCCTGAGCAATGGCCAGCTCGGCTACGTGCACATTCCGGGGATGAACGACGGCGCGATGCGCACGACGGTCGAGGATGTGATGGGCAAGTACGCCACCCGGAAGGGCGTGGTGGTGGACACGCGCTTCAACGGCGGCGGTGACCTCGTGGCCGACCTCGCGATGTTCCTGAGCGGGAAGAAGTTCTTTGACTACACCACCGACACCCGCTCCACCGGCTACGAGCCGAACTTCCGCTGGAGCAAGCCGAGCGTGTCGCTGGCGAACGAAGCCAACTACTCCGACGGCCACTGCTACGCGTACGTGTACAAGGACCAGAAGCTGGGCCCCCTCGTCGGCATGCCGGTTCCCGGCACGTGCACGTTCGCCGGGTGGGAAGGACTCGAGGGCGGCATCCGGTGGGGCGTGCCCGGCGTGGGCGTGAAGGATGTGAACACCGGCAGGTATCTCGAGAACCTGCAGACGGAGCCGGACATCCGGGTGATGAACGAGTACGCGGTGGTCAGCCGCGGCAAGGACCAGCAGCTCGAGGCGGCAGTGGCGGCGCTGCTGCAGCTCATCAAGTGACCCGTCCGGCGCGACGCGCGCCGGAGGCGCGGGGCTTGCTGCGCAAGCCCGCGCGCGCCGCGGCGCGCGCCGTCGCGCGCCAACGCCTGGAGCGGGCCGTGGAAAAGGCGTCCCCACTCCTGCTCCCCAGGGTCGGGGAACCGGCCGCGACGATCGGCAACGAGGAGGTGCACGACTTCCGCGTCGCGTTGCGCCGCCTGCGCAGCTGGATTCGCGCCGCGGACGACCTGCTGCGCGACGACCTCCCGCGGCGCGAGCGCGTCGCCCTGCGCCGCCTGGCCCGCTGTGCCGGCGCGGCGCGCGATGCCCAGGTGGAGTGGCAGTGGCTCACTTCCCCGGGCGAACCCTTCAGTGCACCGGCGGCGCGCGCCGCCGCCTGGCTTGCCGGCGAACGACTGGCCATCTATGCGCGCGAGCGGGAGCGCCTGCAGCGCCGCACCGCCGAGCGTTGGCCCGACGTGGCCGCGGCGGTCGCCGCGGCGCTCGCCCGCGCGACCGACCCGACGGACGTTCCACCCGAATCGCTCGGAGCCCATCTCGCCCCCGTGATGCGCCGCCATCTCGACACGGCTCGCGCCGCGCTCGACCGCATCGAGCACCGGACGCAGGTGAAGGTCATCCACCGCGCGCGCATCGAGGTCAAGCGCCTGCGGTATCTCGTGGAAACCGTTGACGCCCAGTCGCCGAGCGGGGCACGGGCCCTGCGACAACTGCGGCAGCTGCAGGACACGCTCGGCGAACTGCACGACGCGCACGTGATCACCCTGCAGCTCGATCCCAACCTGGTCCCGCGCCGCGGACGGCGGCGGCCAACCGGCCGCCCTGCCCTGCGTGACCTGCGGGCACTGCGCGCCGCCGTGCGCCGGCGGGAACTCGCTGCCTTCCGGCATGCCATGGACCTGCTGGCTTCGCCGACGGCGGCGGCCTCGTGGCGAGTGCTCGAACAGCTCCCCGCGCGCCTGACGGCCGCCGCAGCGCCCCGCACGCGACGCCGTGTCGCCCCGGCCGTTACGCGGACCGCGTAGGCGTTACATGGAGGCGCCTTTCAGCGCGCCGGTGCGCCTGCGATGTTTCAGGATCCACCCAGAGCGCATCCTCCCATGACCTCCGAGCCACGGTTCGTGCTGCTCGCTTCCTTCGCCAACGGGTTCGCCGCCGACATCGCACGCGAACGCCTCGAGGCGGACGGTATTCCCGTACTCCTGAAGGGACCGCAGGTGGGGATCTTCGGCGGCGGCTTCCAGGGGACTACGGTGGGCGGCGTGGAGCTGTTCGTGCCGTCACCGGAACTGGATCGCGCCAAGGATCTCCTCGACAACTGATCGTTCCGCCCGCGACGCCAACCCTGAAATCCAGCCTCCCTCCCGTGACCGTCCCAACTCTGCGCTCCTTTGTATTGGCCGCCACGGCGGCCCTCCTCGGCACCTCCTCGTTGCTCGCACAGACGCCGGCGCTGCGCGTCGAACGAGACGGACGACCCGCGGTGACGCTGACCCTCGACGCGCTGCGCGGCCTCCCCGGTGACACCATCAGCCTCGCCTCGCATGGCGGACCCGCGGTGCGCTATCGCGCGGTCAGGCTGCTCGACGTGATGGCGGCCGCCGGTTCCCCCATCGACTCGCTCCGGCTCGGCCGCGCGGGATGGATCGTCGTCGCGCTGGCGAAGGACGGATACAGTGCGGTCTTCTCGGCCGCCGAGCTCGAGCCGAAGCTGGGCCCGACGCGCGCCTACATCGCGTATGAGCGCGACGGCGCGCCGCTGACCGACAAGGAGGCACCGTACCACGTGATCGTCCCGACCGACGCGCACGGTACCCGCAGCGCACGGATGGTGACCACCGTGCGCATCCTCGACGCGCTCGCCGTCTCCCGAACGCCCTGATGCGCCGCCTGCCCGCGCTGGCGACTGCCCGGCTCCAATTGCGGCCGTTTCTGCTGAGCGACGCACGCATCGTGCAGCGCCTGGCTGGCGAACGCGCCGTGGCCGACACCACGCTGCGCATCCCGCATCCGTACGAAGACGGGATGGCAGAAGCGTGGATCGCGACGCACGAAGGCGCCTGGACCCGTCACGAGGAAGCGACGCTCGCGATTGCGGAGGCCGAGGCCGGCCTCGTGGGCGCCATCTCCGTTCGCATTGATCTCGCCCAGCGCCGCGGCGAACTCGCGTACTGGATCGGCCAGCCCTACTGGGGACGCGGCTACGCCACCGAGGCCGTGCGCGCCATGCTCGGCTTCGGCTTCGACCGCCTGTCGCTGCATCGCCTCTGGGCGCAGCATTTCACCCGTAATCCGGCCTCCGGACGGGTGCTGGCCAAGTCTGGCATGCGCCACGAGGGGACGCTGCGCGGCCACCTGATCCACCGGGGTGTACCAGAGGACGTGGAGATATGGGGAATCCTCGCCGCGGATCGTCCGTAAGGTTGAGCATGGGGCGATGCGCCGCACCCCTTGGCGCGCGGCGCGCTGGCCCCGCGCACTACTCCGAGCGTATTTTCCCCGTTCGAGGCACGCGTCACTTCCCCCGGAGAACGCGATGGTCCTGATCCACGAAAGCCCGACCGGTGGCATCCCGCGCAAACCGCGGGACAACGAGCTTGACGTCTACGGCGTCACGCACATCGGCAAGGTGCGGAAGCAGAATCAGGATCACTTCCTCATCGCCTCGCTGCACAAGCATCTCTCCATTCACCAGACCAGCATCCCCGCCGAGAACTTGACCGGGGGCGGCACCGACCGGCTTGCCTTTCTCGCGATGGTGGCCGACGGCGTCGGCGGCTCGGCGGGCGGCGAGGAGGCCAGCCGGTTCGCGCTGGACGCCATCACGGCCTACATCACGCGCTCGGTGCACTGCTACTACGCCGCCGATCCCAACAATGACGCGGAGTTCACCCACGTCCTGCAGGAAGGGGCGATGCGCGTGCATGCCCGGCTCAACGAGCGCAGCACCGAGGCGGACCGGGCCGGCATGGCGACGACGCTGACCGCCTTCCTCGGCGTCTGGCCGCGGGCGTACGTGCTGCAGGTGGGCGACAGCCGGTACTACACGCTGCGCGACGGCGCGCTGCACCAGATGTCGCGCGACCAGACCGTGGCGGAGGACCTGATTGCCGCCGGTGTCATCCGGCGCTCCGACCCCGGGCACGAACGCTGGAAGCACGTCCTCTCGAGTGCGATCGGCGGACCGGAGGCCTCGCCGGTGGTGACGGCCATCGAGAACGACTGGTACCACGTGCACCTGCTCTGCAGCGACGGACTCCCCAAGCACGTCAGCGACGAGCAGATCACCCAGCGGCTGCGCGCGATGACCTCCTCGCGTCAGGCCTGCGAGGCGCTGCTGCAGGACGCCCTCGACGGCGGCGGCAGCGACAACATTTCGATCATCGTCGGTCGCGCCGTGCCGTTGTCAGCCGACTGAGCGCTCGCCCCGGCGCCGCGGGAGGCCGGGGCCGCATCGCAGGCTTCGCGCCTACGGCTCCAGCGGCTATCTTCCCCCTATGATCGCCTCCTCCATCGTCGTCCAGCCGTTCGAACTGCACGTCGGCCCGCTGACCCTCACCGGGTTCGGCCTCGCCATGCTGCTCGCGTTCGTCGTGGCGCAGTACATCGGCCAGGTGGAGCTCGACCGTCGGGGGCACGACTCCGAGATCATGGGTGACGTGCTCGTCGGCGCCGTGATCGGCGGCCTGGTCGGGGCGAAGGTCTACTACGCCATCCTGTTTCACGATCCGCGGGCGCTGCTGCACACGGCGGGCTTCGTCTTCTGGGGCGGCCTGATCGGCGGCATTCTCGCCACGGCCTTGGTGATCCGGTGGCGCCGCCAGCCGTTCACGCGCATCAGCGATGTCTCGGCCGCGGGACTCGCGGCGGCCTATGCCATCGGCCGCACGGGGTGCTGGGCGGTGGGCGACGACTACGGTCGCCCGTGGGATTCCCGCTGGGCCGTGGCCTTTCCCAACGGCTACCCGGCTTCCACGGTGCAGAATCTCGTGGAGCAGTTCGGGGTGAAGGAACTTGCCGGTCGCCCGCCGCTCGAAGTGGTGTCGGTGCATCCCACGCAGCTTTATGAGGTGGCGATGGGGATGGTGATGTTCGCCATCATATGGCGGCTGCGCGACCACAAGCACGCCGAGGGATGGCTGTTCGGCCTGTATTGCGTGTTGGCCGGCCTCGAGCGGTTCATCGTGGAGTTCTTCCGCGCCAAGGATGATCGCTTCGTGGGGCCGTTCACGATGGCACAGATGATCGCGCTCGCCTTTGCCGTGGGTGGCGCGATCTGGATGCAGATGCGCCGTGAGGCGGGCGACGGCCGGCCGGGGATCTACGCGCGGCAGCGCGCCAGGAACTGACGACCGCCGCGGGCGGCGCCTGGCGCCGCCTAGCCCGTTTCGAGGACGACGACGGCACCCGCCGTCGAATCGGTGTGGGAGAGCGTCAGCCAGTGGCGCGTGACTCCCAGCACCTCGGCGCGCTGCTGCGCGCGCCCGTGAAGCACCAGTTCCGGTGCGTGGCCGGGACGTGAAATCACCTCGATGTCCTTCCATCCGATCAGTCGCGCGCTCTCGGTTCCCGCCAGGGCCTTGAACGCCGCCTCCTTGGCGGCGAGACGCGCCGCGAGGTGCATCGCCGGGCGAGCCCGGGCGGTGGCGTAGGCCACTTCACGATCCAGGAAGAGCCGCGCCAGCGCGCGATCGCCCTTGCCGTGCAGCAGTTGCTCCACGCGCCCGATTTCCACCAGGTCGAAACCCACACCGACGATCACGGAATCTCCCGCGCGACAAAGAGCCTCAAGCGTGCACGTGAACTCCCGCTTTCGGCAAGCACCAGATAGGCGCCGTTGGGAATCTGCCGCCCGGTGAGCGTCCACGTCACGTCGTCCGCGCCGGCGATCACTTCGGCAGTCCAGACGAGGCGTCCGGAGAAGTCATAGATGCTCACCCGACCGCCCTTGCCGGCAAACGGCCACGTGAAGGTCACCGAGTTGCCGCGCACCGGATTGGCCGACGGCAAAAGGCGTGTGGCCGACCCCGCGCCACCGCCTGTTGACGACAGCGCACCATTCGCAAAGACCGCGAGTTCGTCAACCCACCACGGCAGGTTGGACGTGAGAAACGAGAGCATTACGCGCTTGCCGCGCAGGCCGCCGATGCGCACGTCTTCGGGATACCACTGCACGGCACCACCTGCAAGGCGCGCGACCGCGCGCCACGTGCGACCGCTGTCGGCCGAGACGCGCACCAGGCCGAACGGCGTCTCCTTGTAGCCGTCGCCGCTGTACTTCGTCCAGAACGTGACGCTCACGGTGTCGACGGTGGCGGGCACCGCGAATTCCGTGGATCGCATCTCCATGTTGCCGGTGCCGCGGAAGGAGGCGCGCCCGGCATAGCGCTGCGCTGTGTCGGCCACGAATCCCGTAAGTGTCCAGGCCGTGTCGCTGGCCTCCGCGCCGGTCACCGCGAGCAGCGACCACGTCAGGCGCTCGCCGCCGGCCGTGACGCCGATCGTCGCGGGACGCGCCGCCACGCCCCCCTGCGTGACGAGCCGTCGGCTGTATCTCCCCCCCGACGCCGAGTCGATCGCCACCGCCGCCGCCTGTCCCGCGATGGTCAGCGTGGTGCCGGCCACCGAGGCGGCCGGCCCGCGCACGCGCACTGGCGGGGTGCCGCTCTCCAGCACCCACCGGTCCGCGCGCAGGCCCGTCGTGGGACTCCGGTACGCCCGCGGATTCCCCGCCATCTCGATCGCGTCGAGTGCGAAGGGGAGGTTGTCGGTGAAGAGTTGCTGCAGCAGCGACTCGTTGTCCGGAAACTCGAACCCGTAGTATCCCGTCGGCCCGTAGCCGCTGGTCAACTCCGGGTTGATGCTGATGGTGCCAAAGGTCGCGCTCGCCCAGTCGGTGTACTCGCCGTTCGTAGGATAGAGCATCCAGGCGGTGCCCGCCGCATAGAACGTGCGCGCCGAACCCGGCAGATGATCGAGCGCGGCCGGCGCGGTGTTGGTTCCGCCGAGCACGCGGTACGCGTCGATGTCGGCTCCCAGCACGCCGTAGCGCGCACCCGGGGGAAAGAGCAACAGTCCCGCGTACGTGTGGTAGGTGACGGAGATGACCGGCGGATGTAGCGCATGCCACGCCTGCAGCGCGCTCACCTCGGGTTCCGAGGCCGGTGCGGGGCCGCGATAAATCTCCGACGACGCGTTCGGTGAGGAGCCGACGTTGTCGAGGCCCCAACTGGTGCTGTGGTTGCGGTTGAGGTCGACGCCGATTTCGCCGCCCGCCATGGGCCGGCGGTTCTTCCGCCACAGCCGGTCGGTCGTGAAGGTGTACTCGTAGCCATCCGGGTTGACCACCGGCACGATCCAGATGTCGCGCGCGGCGAGCAGCGAATCGACCCGCGCGTCGGTGGCGGTCGCAAGCCGCTGGATGAGGCGCAGGGCCATTTCCGTCGCGGCCCATTCGCGCGCATGGTGTGTCGCGACGAAGAGCACGTTCGGCCGGGCGGGCGCGTCGCCGCGCGCCCCGACCTTCACGGCGAGGATTGGGCGTCCCTCAGACGAACGTCCCACCGTGTCCACGCTGACCCGCGCGTTGGACGCCGCGAGCGAGTCCACCCACGCGCGGATGCCGCGGCGCGGATCGTCGTAGGACCGGTAGACCACCGTGGCCGTGCCGACGACGGACAATTGCATCAGGCGGCGACGGTCCGTATCCGGCGCGGTGACGAGCTGCGCCTGCACGCCGAGGCCCTGCAGCCGGGTGAGTTCGGCCGGCGCGGCGACCACGAGCACCGCCGCCCCCTCGGTACCGACCACATCGAAGCCGTTCGCCTGCAACACCGTGGGGGCCGCCCCGGTGACGCGATAGGTCAGGTGCTGCTGGGCCGACGCAAGGGCGGGCGTGAGCGCGAGCGCGAGTACCAGGACCAGTGAACGAAGACCACCGTGCGTGCCGCGGGGGCCGGTTCCGTCGCGCAACTCCACGATCGTGGCCCACCAGGCGTCCGCGGCGAGGAAGAACTGTTCGAGCGCGCGAACCCACGCCGCCCACGTCGCGCCACGCGCGTCCGTCGTCGCGGCGGTGGCCGCGATGCCGCACGTCTCGACCAGGTCGAGGGCGCGCCACACGGCCCCGCCTGCGTCGATCACGCGCGCCGCGAAGGCGCGCCGGTCGGGGGCCGACTTGGGATGGTGCGTCGCCGCCATCTGCTCCACCGCCTCGGTGAGCGTGCGGCGCAGGCGGTCGGCCTGAAAGGCCGCGACCTGTCCTTCCACCGTGCGCACCCGCGCCGCGCTCCGCCGCGCGGCGAGCATCGGCGTGAACAGGCGCGCATGGTCGGCGTCGCGCAGCCAGCGCGCCGCTCCGAGCGCGCGCAGCGGCCGCGTGAGCTCGGGGAGCGTGAACTCGGCGTCGCGGTCGGTCACGGGCTCAGGCGTCGAAGGTGCTGTAGCGGTAGTCGCCGTCGAGCTCGCGGCGGCAGATGGCCGCGCGTTCGCCGGTGCGCGCCTCGAAGCGGAGGATGAAGTCCGGGAGGCGCTCGCTCGTGAATGCGTCGCGGGCCATCCCGGCCACCGCGATGGCCGCTTCGATCGCCTCCGGCGTCCCCTCCACCTCGAGCAGCACGTCCATGCGCGGATACCGCTCGACGCGGCAAACCGTGCCGAGCACCTCGTACTGCTCGATGTCGCGGTCGATCTCGCGGATCACGACATATCCCAGGCGCGCCAGCACGTCGGCCATCGCGATCCCGTCACCGCAGGGCGTGGAGATTTCCTCACGCACCTTGTACCCCGTGTCGTAGCTCGTGGGCCCCTTGAAGTCGAGCACGGCGCGGCGGCCGGCCGCGTCCTCGTAGACGCGCAGGCGCAGCACATGGTCCTTGGCGAGCAGCTCGCGCGACGGCAGGTCGTAGCGGCTGTCCGAGAGCGCCCCGCGGAAGACCTCGCGCGCGCCGGCGGCCAGCAGCCGCGCGCGCAGCGCGGCGGGATCGGCGACGACGCCCTTGAGCTCGACTTCACGCATCGCAGATCGCGCGCAGGGCGGCGTCGACGTCGGTGAAGTCCTCGAAGACCGCGTGAGGGTCATGCGCCGCGAGATCGGCCGTGGTGAAGTGCCCGGTGGCGACGGCCACGGCGCGCGCGCCGATGCCGCGCCCGCACGCCACGTCGGCCGGCGTGTCCCCGATGATGACCACGTCGCCGCCGCTCACCGGGCGCTGCAGCAGCACCGACGCGCGCTGCTGCGCGATGGCGGGGAGCGCCGGCCGGTCCTCATGATCGGAACCGAACGCCCCCACGCGGAACCGTTCCGGCGCGAGGCCCGCCGCGCGCAGCTTGAGCACCGCACCCGCCGCGACATTGCCGGTCAGGAGTCCCAGCAGCACGTCGGCGCGCGCCTCGAGGGCGTCCACCAGCGCCGGAATGCCAAGATGCATGCGCACCGCATGCTCGCCCGACGTCACCGTGTGCTCGAGGCGCCCCAGATAGTCCGCCAGCAGGGCCGGCATGCGCGCATCGATGTCCGCATCGCTGAAACCGGCCAGATGCATCGACTCGCGGACGATCTGCTTGTCGGTCTTGCCATCGTACCGGTAGTGCGTGGGGCCGATCGTGCCGAAGTGCACCATCAGCGCCCCTTCCATGGCGCGCCGCCCGACGCCGCCGCTCGCGAGCAGCGTGCCGTCGATGTCGAAGAGCACGACGCGGGTCATGAGCGGGTGAGCAGCAGGCCGGTGAGCACGGCGGCCGCGCCCATTCCCTGCGCGAGCGTCGGCGTCTCGCCAAGCGCCATCCACGCGAACAGCACGGCGATGATCGGCTGCAGGTTGCTGAACATGGAGGTCCGCGTGGGCCCGATGAGACGAATGCCGCGATACCAGATGAGGTAGGCGATCACGAGCGCGAAGAGCGCGCCGTAGACGACCGATCCCCATGCCGCTGCCGGCAGCGCCGTCCAGTCGGTGCGCATGATCGCCGGCAGCGAGAGCACGCCGAGCGGCAGCGCCCCGCCCACCAGCGTGAGCGCCGAGACCTGCACGCCGTCCACGTGGTGCGTGTACGGCTTCAGGAAGACCGTGTAGATGGCCCAGCTCGCCGATGCCATGAGGATGAGCGCGTCGCCGACGATCGAGGCGTCCCCCGCCCCGGCCGCCGCGCTGCCGCTCATCACGACGGCGATGCCGGCGATGGAAAGCGCGATGCCCGCATAGCCGCGCGCGTGCAGCCGTTCCACGCCGCGCAGGCGACCCAGCATGGCGATCAGCACGGGCGTGCCGGCCATCACCAGCGAGGCGCTGCCGGCGCGCGTGCGCGCCATCCCTTCGACGAAGAGCGCCTGGTAGACGCCGTGTCCCAGCACGCCAAGCGCGAGCAGTCCCCACAGCTGGCGGCGCGGCGGCAGCGGCAGTCCCCGCGCCCGCGCAATCACCAGGAGCGTCACCGCGGCGAGCGTCACGCGCACGGCATTGAACGCCAGCGGCTCCATGAACCGCAGGCCGAACTTGACCACCGAGAAATTCACGCCCCAGATGGTCGCCATCAGGAGCAACAGCAGGTCGGTGATCCAGAGCCGGTGCGCGGGATGCGCGGCGGGCGCGGTCGTTGCGTGCATCAGGGAAACTTAGTCCCGCGGCGGGGCCGACGGCGGCGCATCGCCCGCCACGCCACCGCTCCAGCGGAAGAACATCACGGTGATGATTCCGAAGATCACCGCCGCCCCCGCCAGTTCCATCACTCCGCCGGCGAGATGCTGGTCCTCCAGCGGCGACCAGGCCGGCCACGGCGGCGCAAGCTCGTAGATGCCGTACATCGGAAAATCGCGGATCAGCATGACCATCGCGATTCCGGTGTGCACCAGCGTCGACAGGAACAGGTAGAGCACCCGCACGGGCATGCTGAACCACGGGCGCGTTGGCGCGTCAACGACAATCGGCCACCAGAGCACGAGGCCGCCGGCGAGCCAGAGCATGTCGATGACGAAGGCCCCGGCCTGGGATGGCATCAGCAGGTCCACGACCGCCGGCAC
Source organism: Gemmatimonadaceae bacterium (assembly GCA_036504815.1). Classification (NCBI taxonomy): domain Bacteria; kingdom Pseudomonadati; phylum Gemmatimonadota; class Gemmatimonadia; order Gemmatimonadales; family Gemmatimonadaceae; species Gemmatimonadaceae bacterium. The sequence continues at coordinate 38,738 of DASXUN010000011.1, forward strand.
GTGCGTCGTGATGGCCACGAGGTTGAACACCACCGCGGCGATGAGCGGCTGCGAGAGCACGGCCAGCACCCGGCGCGTCGCGCCAGACGCGGGGATCGCCGCGGCCAGCGGCCGTCGCGTGGCGAGCAGGAGGAGCGGCGGCGTGACGAGCGCCAGCGCCACGAACTGCACGGCGTGCGCGCTCGACAAATAGCCGGCCGCGAGCGGCCCCAGCGGCCAGTCCAGCACCTGCCAGACGAGGCCAACCCCCGTCCAGCCGCCCCAGTAGACGAGGCGCGACTCGCCCATCGTGCGGCCGCGGCGCGAGAGGGTGTGATACGCGATCGCGAGCACCGCCACCATCAGCCACACGCCGGGATAGTACTGCGGCTCCCACGTCCACGGCTTCCCCGAGGCGGAACACCACCATTGCATCGCTACTTCCCCCTCGCCGGCCGCACCTTGAGCAGGCGCGGAATGTCCTCCGCCCAGTCCAGCTGCCGCGTGCCGAACGGATAGAGCACGTGCGCCGAGTCATCAGCCGTGAAGACGAGCACCGTCGCCGGATGCCCCACCTCGTACCGGCCGTCCGGCCCCGCCGCGCCGCGCATCGCCGGCGGCAACCCGATGGCGCTCATCACGCGCGCCACGTCGGCCTCGTCGCCGCGCAGCCCGACGAACGACGCATCGAACTGGTCGAGCCAGCGGCGCAGCGCGGGGAGCGTGTCGCGCGCCGGATCTGTCGTGACGAAGACGAAGCGCGCCTTCTGCTGGTCTTCGAACGGCAGCTTGCGCAGCACCGCCGCGACGTTGGCCACGTGCACGGGACAGACGTCGGGACAGTTGGTGTAGCCGAAGAACAGGAATGTCAGCAGCCCGTGCGTCTCCTTCGCAAACTCGAACGGCGCGCCCCGGGTGTCGGTGAGCGTGAACGCGGGACGCGGCAGCGCGGGCTCGATGGCGACGCCATGCTTGGGGGCAGGCGCGGTGCACGCCGCGGCGCCGAGCACGGCGGCCGCGAGCGAATGGCGGAGCAAACGCAGCGGGGGCATCGGGAGAAAACTAATAAGGCCCGCGCCCGGCCGTGTCGACGCGCGTCGACTCGCCGCCCCACCGTACCCGACGTAGTATTCCCGCATGTATTGTTCCTTTGCCCTCTTCGCCGACGCCGCCAACCTCTCGCAGGAAGGCAAGCTGAATGTGCTCGGCGTCTTCGATGCCCTGCACGTCGCCTCCGTTCCGGCGGTGCATCCGCGCGCCACGCTCGTCGTCCGCCTCAAGGCCAGTCCCGATGATGCGGGGACGCACGCGCTCGCGCTGGCCTGGCTCTCGCCGAGCGGTGAGGAGATCTGGTCGTCGAGCGGCGAGGTCGAGGTGCACGCGCCGCCGCCCGGCGCCGTGGAGGTGGACATCCCGGTGATCGCGGCCATCGACCTGCCCATCGCGGAAGGCGGCGTGCACCTCATGCGCGTCGAGCTCGACGGAGAAGTCGAGGCGGAGGTGGGGCTGCACGTGCACATCGGCAGCACCGTGGCGCCGCTCGCCGCCGGCGGGCTCGTCTCCTAATCGCCCAGCCCGGGGACGCCGTCGCGCCCCGCGGCGGTGCGCACCGCGCGCTCGATCGCCTGCTCGAGCGCCGCGACCGCCAGCATCTCGGCGCGCACGGGATCGGCCGCGGCGCCCGTCAGCGGCCCGAGCGCAAAGATGACGTCGCCATCCACCAGCGAACCCGCCGGCCGCACCCGGCGGTGCAGCGCGGCCCCGGCGGCACGCGCCACGCCCTGCAGCCCCAGCTTGTCGAGCACCCCGTCGACGACGATGACGGCAATCGTGGTATTGTGCGCGCCGCCGAATGCGCCGCCCATTCCATGCGCGGCGAGCAGTCGCTCGGTCTCCGCAAACCCGCCGTCACGGCGCGCGCCGGCGATCACGCGGCCCTGGGCATCGCAGATGTCCCCGAACGCATTCACGGCCGCGATCGCGCAGGCGGCCGCTCCGCCGGCATCGGCCACGGCGATGCCCACGCCTCCCTTCATGCACGCCGGCGCGCCAAGCACCTTGCCGACGGTCAGTCCGGTGCCCGCACCGACACTACCCTCGGCGACATCTCTCGACTCGGCGATCGCGCACGCGTCATAGCCCATCGCCGGCGTCGGGCGCGCCCTGAAGCTCCCCAGCGGCTGCAGATCGAAGAGCACCGCGGCCGGCACGATGGGCACCACCCCGTTGCCCACGGGAAAGCCGCGTCCCTGCTCTTCCATCCATCTCATCACGCCATCGGCGGCGGCCAGCCCGTACGCGGAACCGCCGGTCACTAGCACGGCGTCCACGCGGTCGACCAGGTGCCCCGGCTCGAGGGGCGCCAGTTCCCGCGTGCCGGTGGCGCGCCCGAAGACGACGCAGGCGCCGCGCAGCGGCGCCGTGGCGCCCCGCACCACCGTGCATCCCGTCGCGCCCGCTTCGTCCGTCGCGTGCCCCACCGCGATGCCGAAGCGGCGCAGGTCCGCGCCGCGGCCGACGCCGGTCATCGGGCGCCCCGCTCCTTGAGTGGATCACCGTCGCGCGGCGGCCCCTTGGCCGCGCAGTCGCGGCAGCGCACCACGCCCTTCATTTCGCACATGTTGCAGATGAACGTGCCGCACTCCTGGCAGGGATAACCCTCGGAGGCGCGTTCCTCGCGCCCGCAGGCGCGGCAGACCATCGCGTCTTTTTCCGTCATCGTCGTTCCCGGGTCAGGCACGGCCGCGCGGGCGGTCGGCGAGGTTGTATTCCTTGATCTTCTTGATCAGCGTCGCGCGCGCAATGCCCAACTCGCGCGCGGCGTGCGTGCGGTTGAAGTGGTGCGCCTTCAGCGTGCGGTCGATGTGCGCGCGCTCGACGTCGGCCAGCGTGCGCGGGGTGTGATGCGCGACGTCCGCCCCGCTTGACGCCGTGATCTCGCGCGCGAGGTGGCGGGCCTCGATGCGCGCGGCGCCGCGCGCCAGCAGCAGCGCGCGCTCGAGCGTATTGCGCAATTCGCGGATGTTCCCCGGCCAGCCGTAGCGCAGCACCGCATCCAGCGCCTCCTCCGAAAGCGCCCCCGGCGCCTCGGGGAGCGTCGGCGACAGCTCCGCCAGCACCTGGCTGAGCAGTTCCAGCATGTCCTCGCGGGTCCGTTCGCGCAGCGGAAGCAGCCGGATGGGCATCACCGCCAGGCGATAGAAGAGGTCCTCGCGGAAGCGGCCCGCCGCCACCTCCTCGCCCAGGTCGCGGCTCGTCGCCGCCACCACCCGCACGTCGGGGACGATCTCCACGGCGCCGCCGTGACGGCGGAAGCCGCGCCCTTCCAGCGCCCGCAGCAGCTTCGGCTGCAGTTGCGGCGCCAGGTCGCCCACCTCGTCCAGGAACAGCGTGCCGCCGTCGGCAATCTCAAAGAGGCCGCGCCGGGCCGGCTTGCCGCCCGACCCTTCCTCGCCAAACAGCTCGAGGTCGAGCGACTCGGACGTCAGCGCCGCACAGTTCACCTCGACGAACGGCCCCGACACGCGCGGACTCTGCTGATGGATCAGCGCCGCGACGCGCCCCTTCCCCGACCCGCGCTCGCCCGTGATCAGGCCCGTCGTGCGTTCGCTCTGCGCCAGCACGCTCACCTGCCGTGCGAGTTCGCGCATGGCCGGCGACGAACCGACGAGCACCTTCGACCCCGCCACGCGCTGCTCGAGCAGGTATCGATTCATCCGCCGCAAGTGCGATTTCTCCAGCGCGCGCTCCGCCGCCGCCGCGAGATGGCTGAGGTCCACCGGCTTCGTCAGGAAGTTCTCGGCCCCCTTGTGCAGCGCGTCGACAGCCATCGGCACGTCGCCGTAGGCGGTGACCATGATCACCACGGGATCATCCTCGCGGATCTTCGCGAGGACGTCGAAGCCGGTGATGTCCGGCAGCCGCACGTCGAGCAGCACCAGGTCCGGACGGAGGCGCCAGTACGCGTCGACGCCGTCGTTGCCAGTGTACGCCTCGGTCACGACGTGCTGTCCGTCGTGGCGGAAGAACATCGCGAACGCCGAGGCGATCGCGACTTCGTCGTCAATGATGAGAATGGAGGCCATCGGTCAGGTAGCGGGGGTGAGCGGAAGCTCGACTTCGAAGGTCGCGCCCTGGCCCGGTTCCGACCTGGCCCGCAGCACGCCCCGATGCTCTCGAATGATGCCGTCGGAGATGGACAGGCCCAGGCCCGTCCCCGCTCCGCGCGGCTTGGTGGTGAAGAACGGATTGAAGATGTGCGGCAGCGCCTCCGGGGCGATCCCCGCACCGTTGTCGCTGATGGTGACGACGAACGACTCGCCGCGCACCTCGCTGCTGACCTCCAGGCGGCGCTCGCCGGGCTGGTGCGCCACCGCCTGCTCGGCGTTCGACAGGAGGTTGATGAAGACCTGCTGCAGCTGGAAGGGATCGGCGAGCACCAGCGGCGGATCCGCCATCAGCGTGACCGAGAGCTTGATCTCCTGCATGCGCAGCGCATAGCGCCGCAGGTCGATGGTGTCGCGCAGCGCCTGGTTCACGTCGGTCGGAATCCGTTCCGGCTGCCCCTGGCGCCCGAACGCGAGCAGCTTGCCCACGATGCGCGATGCCCGCTTGGCCTCGCGCGAGATCGACTCCATGGCCTGCGTCGCGTCCTCGCCGCCGACCCCCCGCTCGAGCACCTGCGCGTAGGCGAGGATGCTCGTGAGCGGCGAATTGACCTCGTGCGCGACCCCGCCCACGAGCTCGCCCATCGCCACCATCCGGTCCTGGCGGATGGCCTGGTCCAGCAGCATGCGCTCATCGGTCACGTCGCGCGCAATGGCGAGCACGCCCGTCACGCGGCCGCCCTCGCTGATCGGCGCCACGATCAGCGTGGCGTACCCGCGCACGCCCCCCGCCCGCGTGAAGCGAATGGTGTTGCGCGTGCGATCGCCGGCCAGCGCCGCGACGAAGGCCTGCCACATCACCGGCGCCTCCGACTCGTCGACGAGTTCGGAGAACGGATGCCCGAGCAATTCCTCGCGCGACTTGCCCGCCACGCGCACCATCGACCGGTTGACGGCCGTGAGGTTGCCTTCCTCGTCCACGCAGACGATCGCATCCTCGGCCGCCTCGACCAGTCGCGTGTAGCGCGCCTCGGCGCGCTCGAGCGCCAGCGTGTGCTCGCGCTCCTCGGTCACGTCGCGGGCGATGCCGAGCACGCCGACGGTCACGCCGGCCCGCCGCATCGCCGACACCGAGACGGCCAGCAGCCGCTTCACGCCATCGCCCCGCGTCAGGTGCATCTCCACGTGCCGCAGCTTGCCGGCCGTGGCGTCGCGGACGGCGTCCTCCACTTCCTTCGACTCCGCCGGCTCGAGGAAGGCGTGGTACGAGCGCCCGAGGATCTGGCCGCGGTCGAAGCCCACGAGTTGCTCGCCCGCCGGGTTCACCGACGTGATGGTGCCGCGCGTGTCGAGCGTGAAGATCGCATCGGCCGCCATCTCCACCAGGTCGCGGTAGCGCGCGTTGGCCACCAGCATCTCGTCGCGCGCTTCCACTTCATCGGTCACGTCGCGGAGCGTGATGACCAGGCGATGCACCTGCTGTTCGTCTTCCATCGGCGCGAGGCGCACCGACACCTGGCGTCGGTTGCCATCGCTCGGCAGCACCGAGCCGTCAATGCGCGCCGGTTCGCCGCGCCGCGCGCGCGCGATGGCCTCGGCCCAGACGGTGGCCTCGCTCGCCGGCACCAGGCCGCCGATGCGTGCGCCGGTCAGCTCGGACGCAACCCCGAACAGCCGCCGCGCCGCCCGATTGGCAAACTCGACCGCGCCCTCCGCCGACGTGATCAGGATCGCGTCGGTCGTGTTCTCCACCACCAGCCGGTGCTGCTCGGCCAGGGCGTGCATCGCGGTCTGGTCGCTGATCGACACGACGGCGCCGCCCGTCCCCGGATGCGGCGCCGCCAGCACGTCGAGCACGCGGCCGTTCCACGCCGACCGCAGCTGCTCACGCGCCGTCTGGCCGCCCAGAATCGCCCGGCCCACCGCGGTCTCCTCGCCCAACGGCCGCGGTTCGTGCAGGACCGTGTCGTAGAAGTCGCGACCGCGGGCGCCGTCGGCCGACGGCAGCCCCGCGATTTCGAGGAACCGGGCGTTGTGGCGCACGACGCGCGCCTCGGCATCGAGCACGACGATGCCGTCGCCGATCGCCTCGAATGCGGCGCTGATCTCGCGCTGCGCCTCGGCCGCCTCTTCCAGCAAGCGCGCGTTCACGATCGCCACCGCCACCTGCGACGCGAACTGCTGCAGCATGCGCGCGTCTTCGGCGTCGAACGGCTGCTCGCGGTTCACCAGGCTCAACACACCCACCGCCTCGCCCTCAGACATCATCGGTGCCAGGATCGTGCGGCGAACCCCGGCCAGGCGGCGCGTCGGCTCGAAGGCATCCGGCTCCGCCTCCGCGTCGTTCACGATGATCACGCGCGCTTCGCGCACCGCGCGCCCGGATATCGAGGCCTGCATCGGCAGGAACATGCCCTGCAGAGAGCGCGCCGCCCCCTCGGCCGACACGATCTGCAGGAACTCATCGCGCCGCAGCGCAATGTCGGCGCCGCCCACCCCAAAGAGCGCAATGGCGTGGCGGAGCGCCAGGCGCAGGACTTCGGGGAGGCGTGTCGCCGAACCGAGCGCTTGCGCCAGCGAAGCGAGCGCCCCGGTCTGGCGCCGTTCACGCTCGCTTTGCGCATAAAGTGCCGAGTTCACCAGCGCCGTCGCGGCATGGGTCGCCAGCGTCTGGGTGGCTTCGAGCTCGTCGTCGCTGAAGCCATCCGCTTCCCGGGCGTAGGCGCCGATCAGCCCCACCATCCGGAAGCCCTGCATGATGGGGACGGCAATCAGCGCGGTGGAATCGTCGGCGCGACCCTTCATCCGCGCCGGACGTCCCGTCCTTATCACCTCGCCGAACGCCGAGAAGACCAGCTCGGCGGCGTCGAGCGGCGCGCGTCCCTCCGGCGTCACGTGCACGGTCGCGGTCGGCGCGTCACCGGCAACTAGCGGCGGGCGCGCGACCACCACGCCGTTAGCCTGCACGACCCGCAGCAGCTGAAGCGCCACCTCCATCTCCAGCTCGTCGCGGTCGAGCGAACGCAGCAGCGAGGAGGCGGCCTCATGGAGGCGATGCACGTGGGCCGCGCGCCGCGCGGCGGCCGCCGCCTCGCGGTCGCGATCCCAGAGATGCGCCTCGAGCAACGCCGACTGCTCACGCGGCAGCGACTTCAGCAGCGCGCGCAGGCGCGCGTCGATGGACGCGAACCCGCCTTGGGCGATTGGGAGAGGGTCAACCACGATGGTATCTGGACGGTGACACAAGAACTTACAGTATCATCTCGCTGTCCATAATCCATACAGCAATTCCCGTAAATCGAACAGGGGTGGCCCTATGCCCTGCTGGGCAGGAACCCGGTTCTCGGGGCTTGGAGACTGGCGGCTAATCAAAGCGCCCCCACGCACCCTTCTATACTAGGCGCGAGTCGGCCGGCATCAGGAATTGGGCTCCGAGCGGAGCGATCACCATCGCAAGGCGTCGGGCGTTGATCAGATCGCCGTCGACTTGGGCCGGGACGTCATCCTCGGCGGTCTCGATGCTGATCGCGGCGCCGCGAGCAAAGGTCCACCGGTGATCGGCGTGGCGTCGGCGCAGCAGCATCTCGAAGATGGAAAAGTTGAGCGCGTCCAGCAGCGAGCGCGTCTCCACGATGACGAGGTCGAGCTGACCGTCCACCAGCGACGCGCCGGGGGCGATCTCGATCAGTTCATTGAATACCCGGCCCAGGTTGAGCACCATCGCCACCGACGCCTGTCGTTCGATGATGCGCCCATCGACCACGGCCCGCACCCCGAACCGCCGCGGACGCGACGCCGCGGCCGTCGCCGACACGACATACGAAGCGGCACCCAGACGCTCCTTGAGGATCCCGTGGGCGCCCGCGATCATCGCCGCGTCAAGCCCGAGGCCGACCCCGATGCCGACGCGGCGGTGCCCATTGAGCACGCCCACATCCATCCGGTGGGCGGTCCCTCGCAGGAGCTGTGCCACGGCGCGCGGCGGCGACAGCGAGATGCCGAGTGCCCGCGCCAGCTGGTTGCCGGTGCCGGCGGCGAGGATGCCGATGGGCAGCGCGGCGCCCATCGCCGCGAGCCCCGTGACCGCTTCCATGACCGTGCCGTCGCCGCCAAGGATGAACAACTGGTCGTGCGACGCCGCCAGTTCGCGCGCCACGCGCTCGCCGTCGCCGGCGGCGCGGGTATACGCCACCGTCGGCTGCAGGCCGGCCGCGGCGAAGGCGCGGCGGACGGCGGCCTCACTGTCCGCGCCGCGGCGCGACGCGGGATTGACGAGCAACGCCGCGCGTGCCGTCAGAACTGCCACGCCCGGAAGAGATCGAAGCCGAATTGCCGTGGAGTGGGAACGAAGCCGCGCACCACCGCGTCGCGCGTGCACAGCGCCGCGCTCGTCGAGGGGTCGAGACCGGCCGACGCCGACACGCCATAGTTGAAGCGGTAGTCGACCTTGAGTCCCATCGCTTCGGTGAGCGTCAGCGGATCGAACGAGCCGCCCTGCCCCAGCAGCTGCCCGATGCTGCACAGCCCGGCATCGAGGCGCACGAAGGCGCGTTCCGTCAGCTGCTTGGCGCAGTTGAACCGGGAGCCGCTAAGGATGCTGCTGCCGACGTCGCGCAGGCCGCCCGTGTACTGGTCGAGCCCGGCGGTGGTCACCTGCGCATCGGTGCAGAGCCCCGTCGGCACCTTGCTGCCGATGACGCTGCCGAAGGATGACAGCACCACACGCGCGGCGGTGGTGCGCGCGCCGCCCGTGGTGCCGAGAATCTCGTTGCTCGGTCCGCCGGTGATGAGGTAGCTCAGGATGTCACTGTCGGCGACGCGGTTCGAGTCGGGCGTGGAGAACTTGGCCAGCGGCGACCCGAGCGTGCCGTAGATGTTCACGCGCACCCGCACGTCCTGCCGCGCCGAGTTCTGCGAGAACGTCCGTACGGTGTGCAAGGCGCGGATGTCCATTTCGGCGAGGTTGGGATCGGGATCGCCGCGGAACCGCACCTCGCCGCCCTCGACGTCGAAGGTGCGCTGCACCGGGCCCGCGTTCAGCCGGTACGAGCCGCGCAGCGTTTGCAGCGTGCCGCTCAGCGCCAGCTGGTACCGTTCGGCGTTGCGGCCGCGCTGCACCTGCGCCGCGGTAATGCGCACGGATCCGCCGAGCGTGATGTTGGCCTCGTTGGACCGCAGGGTGACGTCTCGCCCCATCGTCACCGGGACGTCGCGGATGCTGAGGTTCTCGATGACCGATGACGGCGCGCGCGGCAGGATGCCGTGGTCCGCCAGCGCCGTGGTGTCGATCATTGCGAGGTCGTCGAGCGAGATCAGGTTCTTGGAGTAGATGTCGGGGATGTAGATCGTCCCGCGATCGACGGTCAGCGCGCCGGTGAGCGTGGACCGGCTCTTGGCGCCGGCCACGCGCAACTCGCCCGTGAGGTCGATGTCCGCCACGCGCGGCTTGTTGATGACGTTGAATCCGCGCGCGTTCATGAGCAGGGCGAAGCGAGGGTTCTTGAGGTCGCGCACGCCCAGCCATCCGCTCATCGCGGCGCGCCCCTCGCGCGCGCCGCCGCTTCGCGCCGAGATGTTGCCGAGCACGATGGAATCGCCGAGGAACCGCACGTCCACGTCGAGGTCGCGCCAGGTCGTGCCCAGGTTCGGGATCTCGAAGCCGCCGCCGTTCACCCGCAGCGCGCCGGTGGCGCGCGGATCGTGCAGCGTGCCGCTGATGTTCAGGTCGAGCGCCAGCGAGCCCCGGGCCTCGGTGATCGCCGACGTGAGCGTCTCGAGCAGCACGACGCCCGCCGAGTCGCTTCGCAGCTGCGCCCGCAGCGGGGCGTACTCGAGCAGGCGACGCGACACCGGGCGCAGGGTGAGGTCCACCGGCAGCGAGGCGTCGAGCCGGAGCGCCGTGACATCCTTCCGCATCGTGCGCACCGACGCGTCGAGCACCTGGCGCGCGTACCGGCCGGTGGCCGTCGCGCGTTCGATCTTCATGCCGGCGACCGTCGCGTCGTGGAGCGTCGCGTCCAGGGCGATCTCCGGCGCGTCGCGCGTGCCGGTGATCGCTGCCGACACCGAGACACTCCCCGCCATCGGGGTCGCCGCCTGCATCAGCTCTCCGAAGTCGCGCAACGGGAACTCGCGCACGTCGACGCGCCCGTTGACGGCTGCCGAATCCGGGAAGTTCCCCCGCAGGGCGATCCGTCCCGCGGTGCGTCCGACCATTACCAGCGAGTCAACGTGCCAGCCGCCGGCGTCGCGCCGCAGGCGCGAGGGGTTCAGGAGCGCCCAGTCATTGTCCGCCGTGGACAGGCGCAGCCGGTCGAGGCGCACGTCCGTCGTGTCGCGCGACCAGCCGAGGTCGGCGCGCGCCGTCGCGACCGGACCGTTGGCGAACTCGGCCCGCACATCTGCCGAGCCGCGTCGCGCGGCCGGCAGGTCGAGGTCCGCGGTCAGCGCGTCGAGCCGCACCGTGCCCGCGGTCACGCCGTCAAAGCGCGTGCGCACCTGCCCGCGCAGCGAATCCATCGGGAGCTGGAGGCGAGCGCTCGCCTCGAGTTCGCGCACGCTGTTCGTGCCGACGTGCACGTCGCGCCCGCGCGCCGCAAGGTTCACGCGCGCCGCGGGCCACGTGCCGGCCACCGCGCCATCCAACCGCAGGACCCCGTCGAGCGCCTCGGTGTCCGCTTCGGCGCGCGTCGCCGAGTCGGCGCCGGCGCCCGTCAGTCGCGCCAGCGTCCGGCGGAACCCGCCGAGGGAATCAAGCGCCACGCGGAACGTCACCGAGTCGCCCGCGCGCCCCGGGGCGAGCGCCAGCCGGCCGCGCGCCAGCACCGAGAAGGCCGCGCTCTCGAGGTCGAGCGTGTCCACGGCCAGCGTCCCCGCGAGGAAGCGCACGCGCGCGCCGCCGCCGAAGATGCGCACGCTGTCAACCAGCGAGCGGTCGAGGTTCAGCGCGGCCGTGCCGCGCAGGTTCGGCAGCGAGTCGCCGGAGATGTCCGCTGACCAGCGCATCCCCAGGCTCGTATGCGGCAGGTCCCGGCGATCGAGAAAGCGCGGCAGGTCGATGCCGCTGACGCCGCCGCGCGCCGTGGCGCGATAGACCGGGAAGTTCACGTCGAAGGAACCGTCCACTTCCAGCCGTCCGGCGTCCCCCACGAGATCGGCAACCACGCCCAGATCCTCGGTCGTCCCCTTCACGCGGAGCGGACCGCTGTACTCGCCGCGGGCCGGCAGCCCCGGATACGAGCGCGCGATCGCCGTCAGCGACAGCGGCAGCGCCGCCAGCCGCAGGTCGTAGGTCATGAGCTTCTCGCCCCACGTCACGCGCCCCGAACCGGTGAAGTGCGAGACCGGCGAGTCGCCGTCGTGGTGCGTGATGTCCGCGTCCGAGAAGCGCACGTCGAGCCACGACGAGTCGAGCACGGCGCGCCCGGCGACGAGGCCATTGAGCCGCGCGAACGAGGTGTCGAGCGCCTGCAGCGTGCGCAGGTCGAGCTGTGCCAGCTCCACCGTGGCGCCATGGAAGGCGGTGAACGCCGGAAAGAGGATGTCCAGCTCGCCGCGCATCGTGCCGCGCGTGATCGCCCCCGGCACGTTGGCGTCGGCGAAGGTGAAACGCCCGTCATCCAGCCGCCAGCGGTTCACGGGCCCGCCGCGCGCGCGCACCGTCCCGGTGATCGCGCCGCGCCACGGCAGCGGCAGCGGCTCGCCATTGAACCGCTCGATCAGCTTGAAGTCGAGCGGCAGCGCCTCGAGCGCGACGTCCTTGACGATCAGCACCGGCGCGCCGACGCCGAAGGTCATGCTCCCGCGCAGGTGCGAGTTCGTGGACCGGATGTCCATGTTCGTGAGCACGTAGTCCATCACGTGCAGGTCGCGCTCGTTCCGGATGTGCAGGTCCATCCGGCCGCCGCCCGTCACCGGCAGGCCGGTCCAGACCCACGCCACGTCGCGCATCGACACCGAGTCGCCCCGCACGTGGATGTCGTAGCGCGTGGGCAGTCCGTGCCCCCACACCACCTTGCCCTTGGCGCTGCCGTTCGAGCCGGGCAGGTCGAAGCGTGGAATGTCGACCCAGAGCGAATCGCCGCGCCGCCAGACGGTGCCGCGCGCATTGCGGACGTTGAACGGCGGGTACCGCTCCGTCACGTCGAGCCGCGCGATCTCGAAGTGGTGGCCGCTCGTGTCGGGGTCGGCCACGTGCGCGTGCGCCAGCTGCAGCGCGACTCCGCTCCACTTCCACACCTTCTCGTACTCGTTGGGGCCGATGCGGTGCACGCCGCCCACCGTGTCGGCCAGCGCCGCGGCGATGGCACTGTCGCGCCGCACGCCGTGCAGCGAGTCGGCCGGTGTCCACGGCAGCTGCACGCGCACCTCGCCGCCGCGGATGCGCACGTTCGACAGCGCAATGCGGCTCCCGAAACCGCGCCGCGGCCCCGTGCTCGGCGGCCCCTCGGGGAAGATCGACCGGTAGTTCCATTCGTCGTGCCGGCGCTGCAGCCGCACGAACGGGCGCTGGACGTCGAGCGACCGCAGGGCGATGACGCCGTCGACGATGTCGCGCGGGTCGTACGTCAGCCGCACCGGGCCGGTGGCGAGGAAGAGCGAGTCGTTCGGCTCGCGGAACTCGAGCGAGTCGATGGTGAGTCCCGTGAAGAAGCTCCCGCCCAGGGCCCCGACGTGGATCGTGCCGTGCGTCGCGCCGGCCAGCACGCGCTGCACCTGCGCCCGGATCCATTCGCGCCCCGCCGTCGAGCGCGTCAGCCCGCCAAGCATCGCGGCGAGCGCCGATCCCATCAGCAGGATGACGATCGCGCTGGCGAGGGCGACGTGTCGGCGGCGAGCCATGCTAGAACGCCTGGCCGATGGAGAACTGGAAGGCCAGCTTCTTCACGAAATTGTGCTCGCGTCGCGGCGTGAAATCCGCGGGACAGCTGCCGTTCGCCTGCGCCAGCGTCGTCGCGCCGCCGCCCGGCGCGCTGGTGGCCGTCACGCGCAGCGTGTTCCCCGGGCTGACGCAGAACAACTGGCCGCCCAGCGCGATGGGCGTGTCGAAGAAGGCCGCGCCGCTCGCGCGCTGGTACGGGTTGTAGCCGATGTCCACGCGAATCAGCCCCACCAGCGTGCGCACGCGCGCCCCGACGCCCGGGGTCCACTGCACCGCGCCCAGGTTCAGGCGCTGCGCGGTGCCGCGATTCCAGACGCGCCCGGCATCGGCGAAGAACGCCAGTTGCAGCACGTCCGCCAAAACGGGACTGCGCACGCGCGCCTCGAGGTTCGCCACCAGCATCGCGTTGCCGCCCGTCGGGATCGTGCGCGGATTCGCCGTCGCGGCGCGCGCGCGGAAGTAGACCTCTTGCGCGGGATCCGCCGGATCGCCGCCGATGGTGCCATCGGCGCGCACCGTATCGTACGCGGCGACGTTGTACACCACCGGGCCCAGTTCATTCTGACGGAAGCCGCGCACCGTCGTCGCGCCGCCGGCATAGAGCCGCTCCTGCACCGGCACGTACGCGTCGCCCACCGACGTCTGGAAGGTCGGCCCGAGCACGGCGCCGATGCGCACGCGCGCCGCGAGGACGACGTCGGTGCCAAGTGGCAGGTATCCGGCGCCGTCGAGCGTGAGCCGCGTGAACTGCAGCCGGTTGTCCGAGCCGATCGCGCTCGAGGCGTGGCGCACCTCGGCGCGCAATACCGTGCCGCGGTTCGGGCTCGACGGATTGTCGGTGCGCTCCTCGGTGAACGAGACGCCCAGCACCGCCAGCCGCTGGCGCCGCAGCAGCGCCGCCTGGTCGCCGCTGTCGCAGGCGTTGAAGACCGCGCACAGGAAGGCCGGCGACGATTTCGTGTCGCCGTATTCCATCGTGTACGAGGCGTTCTGCGTGCGCCGCCCCATGCCGTGCGCCAGGGAGAGCGCGCCGCCGATCGGCGTGGTGCGCAGGTAGGCGTTGTACTCCGAGCGGCGCTCGCTGAAGAGCGTGAGCGACGGCTGCACCGAGGCCCGCGCCGACAGGGCCGGCGTGAGGGTCAGGCCGGTCGAGTAGTTCAGGCGGCCGCCGAACGCGTCGTGGCGCGCGTCCCCCGAGCAGAGCGACTCCAGTCCATTCAACGGCTTGCCGACGCCGATGCGCGAGACGCGCGCGCGCAGGTCGAGGCGCGTGGCGCGCCGCGCCACGTTCAGGTGCGTGTAGTCGGAGTAGGCGCGGAAGCAGTCGAGCGTCCCCCAGCCGCCGCCCACGCGCGCACTCTGCATCGGCCCCTCGGCCACCAGCACGTCGATGCGCACGGTCGAGTCGGGGCGCGCGCCGCCCGTGTCCGGCTCGACGCTCACCTGCGCGAAGAGCTGGTTGGCGTAGAGCGCCCGCTTGGCGCGCTCCAGGTCCTGCTCGCGGTACCAGCGGCCGACCGCAAGCGCCGTGAGGCGACGCACCACGGAGGTGTCGATCACCGGCGACGCGCCGCGCGGCCGCACCTGCACCCGCACCTCGCCGATGCGCGAGCGCGCGCCGGGGAGCGCCATGAACGAGACCGTCGCGGTGCGCCGGTCGACATCCGTCTCGTAGTTCACCAGCACTTCGGCGTCGGGATAGCCGCTGTTGCGCAGCCGCCGCTGGAGCGTGTCGCGCGTGGCGGCGAGCGCGAAGCGGTCGAAGGGCGCGCCGGCGCGCAGCGGGAGCGCGCGCTCGACGGCCTCACGCATCGGCACGTCGGCGAGGCCCGCGATGTCGAGCGTCCGCACCCGCGTCGGGTAGTCCTCGGTGATGCGGAACTTCACCGCGACCTGCGACGGGCCGAGGCGCGTGACGATCGTGTCGACCGCCACGCCCAGGTACCCGTGGTTGCGGTAGAAGATGACCAGCCGCAGGACGTCGCGCGGAAACTCCGCCTTGTCGAGACAGTGCCGCGTGCCGAAGACGCGCGTCCACCGTCGCGCCCAGCTGGACGGCGTGGTGGCAATGCCGTTCGCGAGCTCGGCGGACGGGAAGGCCGCGTTCCCCTCGAACTCCAGCCGCAGCACCTCGGTGTCAGCCTTGTCGCAGACGATGTCCTGCGCCCCAAGAACGGCCGGGAGCACGAAGGCGGCGAGGAAGGCGAGCAGTGGACGCGTCACCGAAGAAATTTCTTACTGTGCTCTAATAGTTGTCAACAACCGAATTAGGATTTGGAATCCGGAATGGGATCTAGGACCGCGAATTCGGACTCCGATTTGCGACCGTTTGGTGGGTCATGCGGGAGTCGGGTGACACTTGGATGGTTGCTCCGTCAGATGCTTGTCACATGACGCTTCCTCCTCTCGACTTCGCCTCGTACGAGACGTCACCGCCGGCCGCGTACGACGGCGACCCGATCTGGCGAACCCGCATGTTTCGCATGTCGTCATTCCTGGGCGCCCGGTGCAGCACCGATGTCGCGTGTCTGGGGGCCCGCGTCTCCCTCGATGTTGCCCACCAGTTCGTGCGCGCCGTCTCGTCAATCAACGCGAACATCGCCGAAGGCTACTCCCGTGGCGGCACGGCCGACCGCCTTCGGTTCTACACCTACGCGCTCGGATCGACTCGCGAGGCGCTGGCGTGGATCGACGCGCTGGGCACTGCCCCGTGGCAGCCACGTGAACTGTACCGCGACCTCCTGGTACAGGTTCGCCGTCAGCTCCTCACCTTCATCAGGTCGCTGCGACCAGCCGCCGGGGAAAGTCGAAAGGGGGCGCGGACACGCCCCCATCGTGAATCGCCGTCCTGATTCGCAGTCCGGAATCTCATTCCGGATTCCCGATCCTCAATCGTCCTTCTGCCCAAACACCGCAAGATTGGACGAATGCCCCGGGTTCACCTTCTTCTCCGGGTAGATCCAGTGGTACGCCTGGTTGACGGCGACGGCGGCGTCGGCGAAGCCGGTCGCGATCAGCTTGAGCTTGCCAGGGTACGTCACGATGTCGCCGGCGGCGTAGATCCCCGGCCGCCCCGTTTCCATCTGCGAGTTCACGACGATCTCGTCCTTGGCGAGCGTCATCCCCCACTGCGTGAGCGCGCCAAGGTCGCTGACGAAGCCGAGCATCGGCAGCACCACGTCGCAGCGCACGCGCCGCGTCGCCTTGGTCTTCACGTCGCGCAGCTCCAGCTCGTGCATCCGCCCGTCCACCGCGTGAATCTCGTGCAGCTCGTGGAAGGTGAAGAGCGCCGTCTCCCCCGCTGCCACGTCCGCCTGCACCGCCTCCACCGTCGCGTGGTGCGCGCGGAAACGGTCGGTGCGGTGGACGAGCGTCACCGAGGCGGCGCGCCCCCGCAGCTGGTGCGCCCAGTCGAACGCGCTGTCGCCGCCGCCGATGATCACCACGTGCTGCCCGGTGAATCGCGCCGGATCGAGCACGCGGTCCTCGATCCCGCGCCCATACCACGGCGCCGCGCACGCCTGCGGCAGCCGCCGCGGCGAGAACGCGCCGATGCCGGCGGCGATCACGATGGACTTCGTCGGAAACTCATCCGTCGCCGTGCGCAGCACAAAATGTCCGTCCGCCTCATCCAGGCCGGTCACCACCTGTCCCAGGTGGACGGGCTGCGCGAAGCGCGCCGCCTGGCGCTCGAGCGAGCGGACGAGATCCTTCGCGAGCACCTCGGGAAAGCCCGCGACATCGAAGATCAGCTTCTCGGGATAGAGCGCCGCGAGCTGTCCGCCGGGCGCGTCGAGCGCATCGACGATTTGCGCGGACGCACCGCGCATGCCAGCGTAGAAGAGCGCAAACAGCCCGGTGGGGCCGGCGCCGATGATGGTCAGGTCCCGCAATTCATGCCGCATGCGTGAAAGGTCGCGAGGCCCGCCGCCCGAAACAACCCGGGGCGGCTTCCCCGCGGCTGGAATATCGTGCATTCTCGTCCACGGGCCGCGCGTGCGGCGCATCCGCGCCCGCACGCCGCCGCCCGCTCTCCGAACCTGACTTCGCATGGAAGAGACCGCAGGACGACTCATCGAATACGCCGGCCAGTTCCGCCTCCTCCGCAAGGTGGCGCGCGGCGGCATGGCGACCGTCTATGAGGCCGAGCAGATCGGACCCGCGGGCTTCACCAAGCAGATCGCGCTCAAGATCATCCACGACCGCTACGCCACGCAGCCCGAATGGCTGCAGCTCTTCATCGACGAGGCGAAGCTCTCCGCCAACCTGGTGCACGGCAACATCGTGCAGATCTACCAGCTGGGCGAGGTGGACCAGGAGTACTTCATCGCGATGGAGTTCATCAAGGGCGTCACGCTGCGCGCGCTCATCGACCGGCACCGGCAGATGGGCGAGCCGATGAGCCCCGCGCTCGCCGCCTACATCGCCAGCCGCGTCTGCCGCGCCCTCGATTTCGCCCACAACTTCGTGGACCGCACCGGACACCGCCTCGATATCGTCCACCGCGACGTCTCGCCCGGCAACGTGCTGCTCACGTGGGACGGCCACGTGAAGCTGGCCGACTTCGGCATCGCGAAGGCGAAGACGATGATCGACCCGGCCGCGCAGCGCCCGCTCATGATGGGCAAGAAGCACTACATGAGCCCGGAGCAGATCCTCGGCGGGCAGGTGGACTGGCACAGCGACGTTTTCGCGATGGGAATCGTGCTGTTCGAACTCCTCGCGCTGAAGCCGCTCTTCACCGAGGACGAGACGGAGGCCGCCATCGACGAGGTGGTGGTGGCGCCGATCCCGGACGTCTCGCGCTTCATCGTCGACATCCATCCGACGCTCGAGGGGCTGCTGCGCGCCGCGCTCAGCAAGGGACGCGAGGACCGCCCGAGCGCCGCCGACTTCGGGCGCGTGCTCGACCAGTATTGCGTCCTGCACCGCGAGCCCGGCTCGCCCGAACGGCTGCAGGCGCATCTCGCCGGCCTCTTCCCCGACAGTTACCGCCCGCCTACCGAGCCGACGCAAACCGCGGCCTCGGCGTACACGGCGCGCCCCGCGCGTACCCGGCCGTCGCTCATCCGGCGCATCCTCGGCATGCAGTAGTTTTCAGCGGGTGGATCCGCGTCCTGCGCTCGCGTTCACCCGGCGTCCCCGACCTTCCGGCTATCTTTCGACATGACCCTCAAGATCTACACGCGCACCGGCGACGAAGGCGACACGGGACTGTTCGGCGGCGGTCGTGTCAGCAAGGACCACCCGCGCGTCGAGGCGTACGGCGACATCGACGAACTGAACGCCTGCATCGGCGTGGCCCGGTCGGCGGAGATGATGCCCCGCATCGACGAAGTCCTCGCCCCCATCCAGCGCGACCTCTTCGCGATCGGTGCGCTGCTCGCGACGCCCGACCTGGTGAAGATGCAGGAGCAGCTCGCCAAGGCGCGCATTTCCGACGAACGCATTGCCCAGATGGAGCAATCGATCGACGACGGCGAGGCCGAACTCGAGCCGCTCAAGTCGTTCATCCTGCCGGGCGGCACTCCCAAGTCGGCCGCTTTGCACGTGGCGCGCACGATCTGCCGGCGCGCCGAGCGCGCGGTGGTCCGGCTCCAGCGCGACGTCGAGGTGCCGCAGGTCGTGATCGTCTACCTGAACCGGCTGTCCGACTTGCTCTTCGTGCTGGCGCGCGTGGCGAATCGCCGCGCCGGCGCGGGCGAAGTGACATGGTGAGAAGGACAGGAACGCGCACCGGCACGGACGCGGTTGCGGGCGTGGGCGGCGCGTACATCCCGGCACCGGGCGCCGCGCCAACCGTCGATCCGGACGGCACCGCCCGCGAAATCGTCGTGCACGGCTCGCGCATCGTGGTGCGCGCCGGCGCGCTGACCGATGCCGCCGCGCTGGTGCGCGAATGCGCACCGGGGTGCCGGCCCATCATCATCACCGACGCCAACGTCGCGCCGCTCCATGCGGAGCCCATCGCCGCCGCGCTCGACACCGAGATCCTCAGTTTCCCGCCGGGCGAATCGAGCAAGGTGCGGGCGCAGTGGGCCGCGCTCACTGACGCGCTGCTCGACCGGCAACTGGGCCGCGACACGGTGGTGGTTGCCGTGGGTGGCGGCGTCTGCGGCGATCTCGCCGGCTTCGTGGCCGCCACCTACCTGCGGGGCGTCCCGGTGGTGCAGGTCCCCACCTCACTCGTCGCCATGATCGATGCCGCGATCGGCGGCAAGACGGGCGTCGACACGCGCTACGGCAAGAATCTCGTGGGCGCCTTCCACCAGCCGGCGCTCGTGCTCGTCGATCCGCTGGCCCTCGCCACGCTTCCCCTCGAACATCGCCGCGCCGGCATGGCCGAGGCGATCAAGCACGGCGTGATCGCGGATGAAGCGTACCTGTACTGGATCGCCGCGCACGGCGCGTCGCTGCTGTCGCCGTCGCTCGCGCCCGAGACAGCGGAGCGACTCGTGCGCGGGAGCGTCGCCGTGAAGGCTGGCGTCGTGGCCGGCGACGAGCGCGAGGGCGGCCGCCGCCGCATCCTGAACTTCGGCCACACGATCGGACATGCCATCGAGCACCTCAGCGAGTACACCCTGCTGCACGGCGAGGCGATCGCCATCGGCATGGTGGCCGAAGCGCGGCTCGGCGAACTCGCGGAGGTGACACTGGCCGGCTGCGCCGATGAGATCGCCGAGCTTTGCGCGACGTTCGGCCTGCCGGTCCGGATCCCCGCGGCATTCTCCGCGGAGGCGATCATCGCGCTCGCGCGCGGCGACAAGAAGTCGCGCGGCGGCCTGGCCGAGTACGCGCTCCCGATGCGATTTGGCGAGATGAACGACGGGGGCGGACGATTTGCGCTCCCCATGGACGAGGGCGTCGTCCGCGCAGCGATCGAGGCGACGCGCTAGCGCTCCGGACCGTCGAATTCCGTCCAGTGTCGCGCGGGATGACGGCGGTGCAGTTGCCTTTGATCACAATTCGTCAAAACGCCATAAGATCATATTTCACAATATGATACGCTGTTGATACTCGGCCGGCGGCGCGCTGGCACGAATTTTGGCTGTTGACCGCGGCTTGTTCCCAATTCTATGCTGGCCTTCCCTGCAAGCTGATTCCAACGGGCGCCGCGGCAACGCCCGTTCCACGCCCAATGTCGTAACGGGGTGCGTAATGCAGCAGACGGAACCGAAGGCCAAAGGTTTTTTCCGTTCGTCTCCCTCTACCGCGTTTGACCAGTACCTGCAGGACATTCAGAAGCTCCCCCTGATTTCCGACGCGGCCGAAGAACGGCGCCTCGCGCGCCTGGCGCAGAAAGGGGACGAAGCCGCCGCAGAGCGGCTGGTGACGGCGAATCTCCGATTCGTCATCTCGTATGTGAAGAAGTACCAGGGCCACGGACTCGACCTGTCCGAACTCGTGGCGATCGGCAACGAAGGGCTGTTGAAGGCGGTCCGGAAGTTCGATCCGGACCAGGGTGTCAAGTTCATCTCGTATGCGGTGTGGTGGGTGCGCCAGGCGGTGCTCAAGGCGCTGGCCGAGCAGACGCGCTCCGTGCGCATCCCGCTCAACCAGAACTCGCAGCTGATCCGGCTCTCGCGCGCGGAGACGGTGCTCGCGCAGGTGCTGCGCCGCGACCCGACGGACCACGAAATCGGCCGTTTGCTCGAGGAGAGCCCGGAGCAGGTCCGCGCCGCCAAGCAAATGTCGGCGACGGAACTCTCGCTCGACGCGCCGGTCGATCGCAGCGATCGCGAAGCGTGCACGCTGGGCGAGCGGTTCTCGGGTGCCGACGGCGCCGAGATCGAGGAAGTCACCGACGCCAAGCTGATGCGGGAGACGATCACGCGCGTCTTCACGCGCTACCTGACGCCGCGTGAGCGCAAGATCCTCAACCTGTACTACGGCTTGGACGAGGGCGCCGAGGCGATGACGCTGGAGAAGATTGGCGCGTTGATGGGCGTGACCCGTGAACGCATCCGGCAGATTCGCGAACGCGCCTTCGAGAAGCTGCGGGCGTCGCCTGAAGGACGCTCGCTGGCCGGCTTCTGGGCCAACGTGAGCTGACAGCGCCGCACCTTCCCGGTAAGGGGTCGGCGACACCAACGAGCCCGAGTCCAGCGATGGAGTCGGGCTCTTTGGTGTCGGCGAAGGATCGTGGCGGCATTCGGGAGATGGCGGATGGCGGATGGCGGATTGCGGATGGCGGAAGGCTGATGGCGGATATCGGACGTGGTGAGCCGCCATCTGCCTTCAGCCATCAGCCATCCGCCATCACTCGCACCGCGGCCAGAATGTAGATTAGTGCGCATGTCCCTCGCCGCGGACCTTCGTGCGATCGTGGGCGCCAAGCATGTCCTCGAGCGCCCGGCAGAATTGCTCGTCTACGAGTCGGATGGCCTCCCCGGCTATCACCGCACGCCGTCGCTGGCCGTCTTTCCGGCCAGCGCGGATGAGGCGCTGGCCGTGGTGCGCGCGCTCGCGCGGGCCCACGTCCCCTTCGTGCCGCGCGGTGCGGGCACGGGACTGAGCGGCGGCGCACTCGCCGACGGCGTCGTCCTGCTCGGCCTGCAGCGCCTCAAGCGCATCATCGCCATCGACCCCGAGCGCCGCGTCGCGCGCGTCGAGCCGGGCGTCGTGAACGTCACGCTCACCAAGGCGGCGGCGCCGCACGGCTTGCACTACGCCCCCGATCCGTCGAGCCAGACGGCCTGCACGATCGGCGGCAACCTAGCCGAGAACGCCGGCGGCCCGCATTGCCTGAAGTACGGCGTGACGCTGAATCACGTGGTGGCCGCGAAGGTCGCGCTCCCCGACGGCAACGTTGTGGAACTGGAGGCCGACGACGGCGGCTTCGACCTGCTGGGCGCGTTCGTCGGCAGCGAGGGGTGCTTCGGCGTGGCGCTCGAATTGACGGTGAAGCTCACGCCGAATCCCGAGCGGATCGTCACGCTGCTCGCCGACTTCTCCAGCATCGACGACGCGGCGCAGACGGTCTCGGCGATCATCGCCGCCGGCATTCTTCCCGCCGCGCTCGAGATGATGGACCGCGCGACGGTCGGCGCGGTGGAGGCCAGCATCTACGCCGCCGGGTATCCCACCGACGCCGCTGCGGTGCTGCTCGTCGAGGTGGATGGTGCGGCCGTCGGGCTCGACGAGGACGTGCAGAATGTCGACCGCATCTGCCGCGGGCACGGCGCGCGCGACGTGCGAATCGCCACGGAGCCGGCGGCGCGCGCCAAGCTCTGGCAGGGACGCAAGAAGGCGTTCGGCGCGATGGGACGCATCGCGCCGCATCTCGTCGTGCAGGACGCCGTCGTGCCGCGCACCAAGCTGCCGTCGCTCCTGGCGCGCATCGCCGAGATCGGCGCCGCCAATGGCGTGCAGGTCTGCAACGTGTTCCACGCCGGCGACGGCAACCTGCACCCGAACATTCCCTACAACGCGAACGACAAGGACGAGTCGGCCCGCGTGCACGTGGCGATGCGGCAGATCATGCAGGCCTGCATCGACGCCGGCGGCACGATCACCGGCGAGCACGGCGTGGGGCTGGACAAGCTGCCGTATATGGATGCGCTCTTCACGCCCGATACGCTCGACGGCATGTGCCGGCTGCGGGACGTGTTCGATCCCGATCGGCGGGCGAACCCCGGGAAAGTGGTTCCGATACGGTATTGCCGGGAGCGGCGGCCGAACACGAAGATGGCGGATGGCGGACGGCAGATGGCCGATGCGCAGCAGGGGACCGCGGCTGATGCGAGCGGCGCGCTGCGCGGGATCGACGCATGAGCCATCGCCCGTCATCGCTCGACGAACTCACCACGCTGATCACGGAGTCGGCGGCGCGGCGGCGTGCGCTGCGACTGGTGGGGCGCGGCACCTGGCTCGACGGCGGCGCGCCGGTCGTGGCGGATGCCGAGCGCGTGGCGCTCGATGCCTTCGATGGAATCATCGAGTACGAACCGGGCGACCTCACCATCACCGTGGGTGCGGCAACGACGCTCGCCGAACTCGATGCGGCGACGGCGCGGCACCACCAGTGGTGCCCGCTCGCCGCGTGGGGGAGTGACGACGGCTCTGTCGGCGCGACCATCGCCACCGCGACGAGCGGCCCGTTCGCCCATGCGCTTGGCCTGCCACGTGACCTGGTTCTCGGTCTCGAGTGCGTGGACGGCACCGGCAAGGTGCTGCGCCCCGGCGGCAAGGTCGTGAAGAACGTCGCTGGCTTCGACCTCGTACGCCTGATGACGGGCTCGTGGGGCGCGCTCGCGGCGATCACGCGCGTGAGCCTGCGGCTGCGCGCACGGCCGTCGCTGGATGAAACGTGGCATGTGGCGCTTGATGACGCCGCGGCGGCCACGGCGCAAACAACACTGCGCCGCAGTGCGACGCCGCCCATCGCCTGCGAAGTCATTGCGCGCGGGCGGGTGGGAGAGCTTGGCCCGGGCTTGCTCGTGCGGATCGCGGGCAACGCCGCAACGGTCGCGGCCGCGCGCACGGCAGTGGCCGCGCTCGGTACGGCGACGGCCGCCGACAACGCGCTGTGGACCCGACTTCGCGCGGCGGCTCCGTCGCGCGCCCCGCGCATTCCCTCGCTGCCGGCGGTGCGCGCACTTAATGAAGGCGTGAAGCGGGCCTTCGATCCCGCCGGGATCCTGAACCCGGGGATCATGGGATGAACGCCGCCACCGCCCCGCTCGTGCACGACGACGCCCCCTGCCCGGCCGGACTGGCACCGCTCGAGCGCGCCCGCGCCGGGCTCGACAGCTGCGTGCACTGCGGGTTCTGCCTGCAGGCCTGCCCCACCTATCTCGCCCTCGAGGACGAGAACGACTCGCCACGCGGTCGGCTGGTGCTGATGCGCGCCGCGCTCGAGGGGCGCGTGGCGCTCGACGACCCCGACGTCGCCACGCACCTGAGCCGGTGCCTGGGTTGCCGCGGCTGCGAGTCGGCCTGCCCCAGCGGCGTCCCGTACGGACACCTGCTCGAGGCGGCGCGCGAGCAGCTCGCCGCCGTACGGCCGCTGCCCGTCGTGGCGCGCGTGATCCTCTGGGCGTTCGCCAGACCAGCGGTGCTGCGCGTTGCGCTCTGGTTTGGCCGCCTGGCGCGCGACACGGGCATCGCCGCCGAACTCGCGCGCATTCCGGGCGCGGCCGGCTTCCCCTTCGCGATGCTCGCGTCCACGGCGCGCGCGCACACCCCGGCATGGACGCCGCGAGCGGCCGCGACGCGCGCGTCGGTCGCCACGCTCGACGGGTGCGTCATGGAGGGTCTCTTCACCGAGGTGAACCGCGCCACCGAGCGGGTGCTTGCGGAGAACGGCTACTCCCTGTGCGCCGCGCCCGGGCAGCAGTGCTGCGGCGCCCTGCACGTGCATGCCGGCGATGCCGCCACCGCGCGCGACCTCGCGAAGACCAACATCGCGGCGTTCGAGGCGAGCGGCGCGACGTTCGTGGCGTCGAACTCGGCGGGATGCGGCGCGATGATGAAGGAGTACGGCCAGCTGCTCGCCGACGATCCCGCCTGGCGTGACCGGGCGCGCGCGTTCAGCGCGAAGGTGCGCGATGCCAGCGAGCTGCTGGCCGCGGCGGGACCGCGGCCGGGCGCGCCGTTGCCGCGTCGCATCACGTACGACGCCCCGTGCCACCTGGAGCACGCGCAGAAGGTGAGCGCGCCGCCGCTGCAGGTGCTCGCCGCCATTCCGGGCCTCGAGCACACCCCGCTCGATGATCGCGAGCAATGCTGCGGCAGCGCCGGCATCTTCAACCTCATCGAGCCCAACGTCTCGGAGCGGGTGCTCGCCGCCAAGATGCGGTGCATCCACGCGACGTCGGCGCCGATCGTCGCGACCGGGAACCCCGGCTGCCTGATGCAGATTGGCGCGGGGCTCGTGCGCGAGGGGCGCGGCGCCGTGGCGCGGCATCCCATCGAATTGCTCGACGAGAGCTATTCGCTGCGGGAGCCCTAGTGCAGGTCGTCCTCCTCGAGTTCGAAGGGATCCTCGCCGACACGACGCCCCACCGGCTCGCGGCGCTGCGGGACGCGCTGCTTCCGGACGGACTGTCGCTCGACGACGAGACGTGGGTCGAGCACTGCCTGGGCCTTCCCGTCGAGGCGTCCGTGGCCGCCGCGCGGCGCGCGCTGGGCGCGGCCGACGATCCCACGGCGGCAGAGATCGCGCGGCTCCGCGCGGAGCGTACGTTCGCGCAGCGCATCAGCCGCGGACTCCTGATGCAGCCCGGCGGTCTCGCGCTCGTGCAGGCGCTCCGCACCCAGGTGCGCCTTGCGCTGGTGACGCGCGCGTCGCGGCGCGACGTGGACTTCGTGCTCACGCTCGCCGGACTCGCCGATACCTTCACGTGCGTCGTCACGGCGGACGATCGGATCGAGGGCAAGCCGTCGCCGGCGCCGTACGCGCTGGCGCTCGACCGCCTGATGCGCACCACGCCGATCGTGCGCGGCGAGGCGCTCGCGTTTGAGGACGCGCGCCCGGGCATCCGCGCCGCGCGGGCCGCCGGCCTTCGCACGGTCGCTGTCGGACCGCTCCCGCTGCATCACGCCATGGAAGCCGACGCGTTCTATCCCACGCTCTCGGGCCTCTCGTTCGACCAGATGCGGTCGCTCGTCCGCGGAGGGCGCGCGTGAGCGCGCCCATCGCCACGCCCACCAGCGGCGAGTACGCGCAGCTGCGCGGTGATGCCGGGTTGGTCGACCGCTCCGACCGGCTGCGCATGACGTTCACCGGCGCGAAGGCCGCCGAGACGCTCACGGGGCTCGTCACCAACGACGTGCTCGCCTTGCAGCCGGGACACGGCCAGTATGCCGTGGCGCTCACCGCCAAGGGCAAGGTCATCGCCGACGTGCGCATCTTCCAGCGCGGCGCCGAGGATTTCCTCCTGGATGTCCCCGCCGCCGCCGGCGCGGGCTTCGCGGCGATGGTCCGCAAGTATGTGAATCCGCGCCTCGCGAAATACGCCGACGTGAGCGTATCGATGGCCTGTCTTGGCGTCGCCGGGCCGCACGCGCGCCAGGTCGTGGCGCACGCATTGCAGTGCTCTCCCGCCGCCTTCGACCTCCTGCCGGCGTACGCGAACACCGCGCTTCCGTTCGGCACGGAGTCGATACTGGTGGCGCGGGCCGCCGACTATGGCGTGGACGGCTTCGACTGCTTCGTCGCCGCGGAGGCCGCCGGGTCGCTGCGCGAGGCGCTCATCGCGTCGGGCGCCGCGCCCGCCGCGCTGGCGGCGCTCGAGACGCTGCGCATCGAGGCCGGCCGTCCGGCGTGGGGCGTGGACATGAACGGCGAGTCGCTGGCGCAGGAGGCGCGGCTCGACGTCCTCGACGCGATCTCGTATACGAAGGGCTGCTACACGGGACAGGAAGTGGTGGCGCGCGTTCACTTCCGCGGCCACGTGAACCGTGTGCTGCGCGGGCTGCGGCTCGACGCGCCGGCCGGTGACGACGCGCGGGTCTTCGCGGGGGATGCGGACGTGGGCGATGTGCGCTCGCGCGCCCTCTCGCCGCGCCTCGGCGCGATTGCCCTCGCGATGATCCGCCGCGAGGTCGAACCGGGCTCGCCGGTCGTCGTGCGGGCGAGCGACGGCGAGACCACCGGCACCGTCGTCGAGCTTCCCTTCCCCGCGTGACCACCGCGCTGATCACCGGGGCCTCGGGCCTGGTCGGTTCGCATCTCGTGGAGCACCTGCAGCGCGACGGATGGCAGGTGCGCGCGCTGGTGCGCGATCGGACTCGCGCCGCCTGGCTGACCGACCGCGGCGTCGACCTGCAAGACGGCGACACGCAGGATGTCGCGGCCTACTGTCGCGCGGCGGAAGGCGCACAGTACGTCTTTCACTGTGCGGCCGCGATCACGCCGCGCGGCGGCTGGGAGTCGTTTCGCGCACCGAACATCGACGGGACGCGGAACGCCATCGACGCCGCCGCTCAGGCGGGCGCTCGACTGCTGCACCTGAGTTCCGTGGCGGTGTACGGCCCCGAGGGGCGGTATTCGCTCACCGGGGCGGACGGCCTACAGGAGCTGCAACCCTTCCGCCCGCTGCCGGCCGCCGCGTGGTATGCGCGGTCGAAGCGCGAGTCCGAGACGCTCGTCATGGAGGCGCACCGCGCCGGGCGCGTGTGGGCGACGGCCGTTCGCCCCTGCGTCATCTACGGTCCGCGCGACCGCCAGTTCGTGCCGCGGGTGGCGGCCGTGCTGCGCCTGCCGCTCGTGCCGCGCATCGGCGACGGCCGCGCCACGCTCGCCATCGTGCACGCGCGCAGCGTCGCCGAAGTGGCGGTGCGCGCCGTGACCCACGATGTGGCGGGCGGCCGCGCGTACAACGTCACGAACGACGCGCCGATCACGGTGAACGAATTCTACGACGCGGCGCAGGAGGGGCTCGGCGTGCGGGCGCGATGGATTCCCATCCCCGGCGGGGCGCTGCAGCGCGCCATGGGCGCCCTTGGCGTCGCGCTGCGGACATTGCGCGTGCCAGGCGCGTCCATGCTCAATGCGACCTCCCTGGATTTCCTGCTCGCCGACAACCCGTTCTCCAGCGAACGTGCGCGCCGCGAGCTCGGCTGGACCAGCGCCGTGGCGACGCATGCCGCCGTCGCGGAGGCGTTTCGGTCGCTCGCCGCCACGTAGCCGGTCGCGCGACACACGACGGACAAGAAAACGACGCGGGCGCGACGTTCGTCGCGCCCGC